>JALGTY010000098.1 GCA_029821145.1 Candidatus Zipacnadia bacterium | reverse complement strand
GTGCCTAAAGGCCCTGACATCGGAAACGCCTTGGTGGAAAAACGGCACGCTGAATCTGCTCACCACTTGTAGTCGTGCCGCAGGTTGCTTCGCGTCCACCACCGATGCCATGATGTCTTCTTTTACATAGGGCGACATGAGCTTGACACTGTTTTCGGAACTGCGGATGAGCTGAAAAAAAGTATCAGCCCAGGGATTCCTCAATACCCTCGTGTTGTTCACGGCTCCGATGCCCTCCTTTTTCCGTGCGCAATTGCGGAGTGTATCTGGAAATGCCTGTTGCTCAATACCCTTCCGGCAGCTTCAGCAGATACTTATCGTACTACAAAATACCCCTGCAGATCCATATTCCCCGGGCGGTCGGAGGTCCATTCGCCGTTCTCGGTGTACTCCATGACGCCGTCGGTGAAGATCGTCGGTGTGATGTATTCCGCGCCGGTGCTCTGGACGACGCCGAAAGTGTTGTATGAGCCGGTCGGTGAGCTCAGCACCAGGCTGTAGGTCGCGCCCTCCGCCAGCGTTACCGGCTCCGCAAAAACATGCTCGACCCACACCATCTTGCCGGTCTCGAACGCCTCCGGCGCGATGTCTCCCTGCTCGATGCAACTGCCGTCCTGGCGCAGCAGGCTTATCTTCAGCGGCCCGGAATCGTCCAGTTTGCGCACCCGCACGCGGACTGATTTCGCGATTCTATCCCCGCCACTGACGGTGAATATCTCCCGCACCTTATTCTCCCCGCTGAGGGGCCGCACACCGCTTTGCGACCGGGCGTCGTAGTAGCCCTGCCCGAAGACCGTCCCGTCATCGTAGTAGATCCAGTAGATCGGCGTGTGTGCATGGCGGACACTCCACGGCGGGTCGTTCCACTTGAGCACGATGGCGAGATCGAGGTCACTGACCGCCGGTTGCATGTCGGGCGTGTTCTTCTTCTGGTAGAGCTGGTCCAGCGACACCCAGTTGTTGAGCGGGTCCGGCGCGGGGTTGGTGAACACGAAGTGATACAGCTTCCCTGCTTCGGTGGTCACCGGCCGGTCGAAGGTAACCTTCCGCAGCGGCTTGCCGGCCATCGGATCGGTGACATGCACTGAGGCCAGCACCTCCCCCGACGGCCCGTGCAGTTCGCTGCCGTCATCTGGCTGCACCTGTATGAGCACCTCGCCGCCGTCGCCTCTATAGTACCCCAGCTTGCGGAAGATGAAGTAGAAGCGCGCTTCGGTGAAGGTTCCGGTATGTTGCGCCCGGAAGCGGATACAGATAGTGTAATTCGCCAGCCGCCCGATGTTCAGCGGCACCAGCCCATCGGCGTTCCAGTAGCAGCCATAGACATCGTCGAGGCTGAGTTGCTCTCCCATTGCTCCACCGGCGACGAAAGCAGCCAGGAGCATCATCAGCCCGAGGCTCTTCATCTTCATGGCGCTATTCATGATGCGTCTTCCTCTCAGTAGCCGCGCGGCAGGCTCAGCGGGTACTCGCGGTATTTCACGTATGTCTCGTAGGTCAGGTCCCAGATGGGCAGCGAAATGTCGGGGCCGACCGAGTGCGTGCCCAGGACCATACCGCCCTCCTTGCCGGCTGACATGATGTAGAGGATGTGGTCTTTGATTTCTTCAGGGTTGCCGCGCGGCAGAATCAGACCGTTCGACAGCCCGCCGATGAGAGCCAGTTTGTCGCCGTACTTCTCGCGCAGTTTGACGCAATCCAGGCCCGCCTTGTATTCCACCGGGTTGATGCCGTCGAAGCCCAGGTCAATGAACAGGTCCAGCAGCGGCCCGATATTGCCGTCGCTGTGCAGGATCACCTTTTTGGCCCCGGCCGCCTTGTATGTGTCCACCATGTAGCCCCATGCCGGGGCCAGGATTTCCTCGGCGGTTTGCGGGCTGAACATCGGCAGGTCGGTCGCTGCCATGTCGTCGAAGATCCAGACACCGGTGTCGTACAGGTCCCAACGCCGCAGCTCTTCCACGCCGATTGCCGCCAGGTGATGGGCCGTGCGCATGACCTGCTCTTTGGCCAGCTCTTTATCGCCGGCCATATTCATCAGCAGGTTGACCTCGCCGGTCATGAAGTAGGTCCGGATGAAGGGCCCGCCGGTCTTGACGAACACGCAGTATCGCTGCTTGAGGTCGTCCATGATCGCATCGAGGCGCTCGTAGCGCTCGGGCAAATCCGGCGGGTCGAAGTCCCCGTATTTCAGCTCGCCCTTCTCATCATAGGCATTGTCAATCTGGTGCATGAAATATGCGCCCGGCTTGACGCGATTGGTCCGGCCCCAGCCATCGCGCTGGATTTCATAGCCGTCTTCGTGCCCGATCGTAGCGGCTTTGGTCATGTAGGTGCTTTCGTCACCGACGGCTATATAGATGTCCACGC
Organism: Candidatus Zipacnadia bacterium; assembly: GCA_029821145.1. Taxonomy (GTDB): domain Bacteria; phylum Armatimonadota; class Zipacnadia; order Zipacnadales; family UBA11051; genus UBA11051. Next base: position 8,266 of record JALGTY010000098.1, on the reverse strand, counting down.
CGTAGTAGTCCTTGAGGTCCACATCATCGGAGTTGTCGTGGGCCCTTTTCCAGGCGGTGACGAATTCCGGCCAGAAGTCAACATGAAAGGGCATATAGTCAGGCTGCTGGAAGTCGAGTGCTGCCATTACGCGCTGTTGCGAGGTCATATGCTCTTTCTCCGTTCAAACATCATCGCGTGGGCCAGGCTTTCCAAGTATTGTCGCGTAGGTCGGGCATCCCGTAGGCCCTGAGCTTGTCGAAGGGCAGCCCGACAATACCTTTTATTCATCCCATGCCTCGGGCATTACAACAATTATCCCGTGGGTCGGGCATCCTGCCCGACTCCGTTGCCGTAGAGTCGTTCGGAAGGGCCGAATGGGGGATGTTTGGGGCCCCATCCGGCCCAGCCGTTGCCGTTCTCCTCTCTCCCTGCGGGAGAGGGGCCGGGGGTGAGGGCCATGGTTAGGCAGCCCCACACCACAAACAACGGACGGGATCACTTGCCATCCCGCCCGTCTAGTTTCCTGCGCTTGACGGCGAATCCTCTGTGTTCTGTCCCTCTCCCAGTCTTACCTATTGGCTGCCTTTGACCATTTGTGAAAAGGGGCGAGATCAATTCCCATCCCGCCCGTCTATTACTACTCTTGGCATGTTATCCGACCGCTTGGGGCCAGACGCCCAGCTTCACACTACTTGCTGAGATTCGGCATTATGTACAGATCCGGTATCCGGTAGGGCGTGCCGGTTGTAGTCGGCTCGTAGGGGTGGGAACGGCCCAGCATCACATACCACTTCGCATGACCGTCACAGAACACCAGGTTGCAGCCGCCGTTGTGCGGCAAAGTCCACTCGCACCAGTAGTACACATTCGGGTCCGGCCAGTCACGGAACGCCCAGCCGGCCAACTCTGTACTGCCCAGCCGACGCGGATTATCAATCCGTTCATTCAGCAGAATCATCCGACCCGGCAGCAGGATCTCATTGATATGAATGCCGCCCCCGACATCGCCATAGCGACCGATGTTGAGGTTATAGCAGTAGGTCACATCCCCGGCTCTGGGCGCTGCGGAAGGGCAGCCATATATCTGGGCGTTGGCCAGATACACAAAGATGGTGTCCCACCATTTGCGACTTACACTGTCGTGCCCGCCGCTCGAAAACGGCATCCGCTCGTCGTAGTCCTGCGTATAGCACCCGAAGGCCGTTCCCAGATTCTTCGCGTTGCTGATGCACTGGGTCTGCCGCGCCTTCTCACGCGCCCTGGCAAACACCGGAAACAGGATTGCCGCCAGGATCGCGATGATCGCGATTACCACCAAAAGCTCAATAAGCGTGAAGCCTTTCCTGTCCATCCTTTGACACCATCCTTTGTGCCGCATGTGCCTCCATGGCCCCATTATGGCGCAACAACTCAAGTCCATACAATTATACCACATCATTAGCTCTCATACTGCCACATTCCTGCTTTCAAAACAAGAAAAGTTGATTGTTTTTGCTGGGCTTTGATATCTTGCCTGCGCTACGGCCTACAATTCGGGGGCCTCCGGCAGCTTCACAGCCTCGCCGGTCTGGGCCGATGCCTTGGCCGCCTCCATCACCCGCAGTGTCGCGACCATGTCATTGATGTCCGCAGGCGGCTCGTCACCTCTTTCGAACCGCTCCAGCACATCCCTGGTCTGCAGCGGATAGACATCATCAAACTCCGGCCCGGCAATGTCCTCGTGGTTACCATCGAAGCGCTTGATAGCCCCCAGCCCCAGCGTCTGGGTGCAGACCTGCAGCCTGTCGGTCGAAAGCGAGAAGAAGCGCTCGTAGCCCTCCGGCGTCGTGTAGCTGACCTCGGCGATGCCTACCACCCCATCGGCGTTGGTCATGTATATGGTGCAGAGGTCCTCGATAGGGAGGTTGTGTACGTGGTGGGTCCAGTGGGCCTTGACTTCGACGACGGGCGATTTGCCCAGCAGCAGGAACAGATCAATGACATGCGGGCCGAAGTTCCACAGCGGCCCAGCACCGGTGCGCTCCGGCTGCAGCATCCATTCACATTTCCAGTCGGGGTAGCGAACCGGCGGCCCTGCGAAAAGCGCAAAATAATAGCGCGCTACCTTGCCAATGTCGTCGCCCAGCTCCCGCAGCCGCTGGATAATGCCGTACTGGCGGCTGACCAGACCCACCGCGTTGTACAGCCTCTTATCGTTGGCCTTCTCCGCGACACGGGCCAGCTTCTTCCACGAAAGCCCCATCGGCTTCTCCATATGAAACGGCAGGTCGTGATCTACGAGCCACTCGGCCAACTCCGTCATCTCGTCATGCGGGGCGTGGGCGTAGATGAAATCCGGCTTCACCTCCGCAAGCATCTTCGCGTAGTCGGTGTACTGGGGAGCATCGCAGTTTCCGGCCTCGGCGCGGAACTTGACCATTTCCGGGTCACGGTCCGCCACCGCCGCTATCGGCTGGCCGATCCTTTGCAGACCTTCCATGTAAAACGGCGCGTGCCAGTGATGCAGTCCGACAAATGCAACTTTCATTCAAAACCCTCCGATGATTTTAGCTTCACTTGCGGCGAGACTCTCTGTGTCTGGACTCGATCCGTCAATCAACAAGATAAGCCGCAATTACTCACCTTGTGGCCTGCAACGAAAATGGACATGCAAGGATCCCTGTCCTCCGGGTTTGATAGAGGCGCGCGGCGCTTCTTGCTATCCTTCCTGGACGACAGGCTTCCTAGCCTGTCGAGGCCTCTCCAAACAGCAACGGCATGGACAGGCAACCTTCGGCAAGCTCAGGTCAGGTGGATGCCTGTCCTCCAGGATAAAGTATTGGGGGCGAGATTTCAAGTCGGGTGCAGCCATGCTCAGCCGGCCACTGATGGCAAGAGATACGCCCCCTCCGGCATGACGGCGATGGAGGCATCAGGGCCGTGTTCGGCAAGGCAGTCGGCCACCGCCTCCTCAACCGAATTCACAGGAATGACGAAAAGCTGGCTCTGAACGTCCTGCGGAATGCCGGTCGAATAGTTGAGCACCCGCGCCTTGCGCAAGACCAGCTCCATCTTCTGAAGCTGCCACAGATCAATCTCCCGCATGTCCTCGGTCAGGGCGCACTGTACCAAACCGTGTAGGTCATCGGCTTGCAGCAGCATCCGCTCATATTCCGGGCCGCCGATGCCCTCGGCATTCTCCTGGGCGATGATGATGGTGCCGCCGGGTTTGACAATGATAGCGGCCGCGTCCAGGCCCTTGATCCCCTGGTAGAAGGTCAGGTCCAGCGGGTAGCCGGCGGAAGTGGTGATGACGATGTCCACCGGCGCAGGCACCTGCACCTCGCACTGGCGCAGCGCATGGGCAGTGGCCTGCTCGTGGGCCAGGGCCAAGTCGCCGGCGAAGATGCCGGTTAGCTCGCGGCGCGCGTTGAGGGTGACATTGAGGATGAGATCCGCCCCGCCGGCCAGCCGTGCCACCTCCCTGGCCTCCTGATCCACCGGGTTGTCATCCAGATTGCCGGAGACCCCCAGTGCCGAATCCATCAGCTCGGGCCGGTGAAAGGCCATGATCGTGTCAGCGTCACTAATCCCCGGGCAAATGCTCTTGCGGCCGCCGGAGTAGCCCGCCATCAGGTGCGGCTCCACCAGGCCGGTGAGAATCCGCAAGTCGGCCTGCAAGTAGCGCGCATCCACCCGCGCCTCCGTGCCCCCCGAGGTGACACCGACGCTGACGTGCGCATCCACATCGCGGGCCTGGTGGTTCTCGATGCGACAGCCGAAGCTCATCACCTGCGGTCCGAGCATCTCGGCCAATTCGTCATCTGTGTTGGGCCGGTGCAAGCCGGTGGCGATGAGGATGAGGAGGTCTTCGGGAGCCAGCCCGACCTCGACAAGCCCGCTCAGCAGCGGAGGCAGCAGGACCGAGTTGGGCACCGGACGGGTAATGTCAGAGACCACGATGATGGCATCCTTGCGGCCGGCAGCCAGCTCTGCGAGCGGCGCAGTGCCGATGGGATCGGCCAAAGCAGCCACAACCGCTGCCCCGGGGTCAGGCACCGGCGGCAGTTTCGGCATTTCCAGCACGTGCCTTACATTGCGGTCAGGTAATTCAACCTGCAACCCGGTCTTGCCGTAGGATAGGTTTACTAACATGGCACGCCTCCGCTAGCTGCTCGGATGAGACTACTGCGCCGGCCTCAAGAGGCAACCGCCGTCGGGCTAGAAACTGTAGTTATGCAGATTTCTAATCGTATAAGGAGTTTAGAGCCTTGCAGGCGTCTCCCATTACACGTTGTGCTGCTGTTGGAAGGGCCGCGTCGAGCAACGCACGGTTGTTCCGTGCGCTGCGAGGCCGGCCCACGCACGACGCTATCCTGGCGAGGTCTCCACACCCAAACGGCCAACGGCAACGGCCTATGGCTTAGATTGCCCAAAATCTGCATAACCACAGTACAAAGCCCGACCCACGCGATGATATTGTTGCATCATTCGTTCGGCTTCAGCCGCTCGCGCAGCGCCTCTGCGGCGGCGATGTGATTCGTCGGGCCATGGCCTGAACCCAATGGCAAGGCCTCAGCAATGGCAAGAGTGACGAAATGCTTGGCAAGCCAGGCGCTCTCAAGCACAGATGCCCCCAGTGCCAGTCCCGCAGCCAGCACAGCAGAGAAAGTGCAGCCGGTGCCGTGGGTGTTGGTAGTCTTGATGCGCTGGCCGGGAAGCACAGTCGCAGCATCATCGCCGGCCTGATAGAGATAGTCGTCGCAATCCCCGGCCAGATGGCCGCCCTTGATGAGCACCGCCCGACAGCCGGTGCAACAAAGCTCACGCGCCGCTGACAATATGTCTTCAGGACCAGATATGGCATGGCCGGTGAGGACTTCCGCCTCGCGGGTATTCGGGGTGACTACGACTGCAAGCGGCAGAAGCCGGGTCCGCAGCGTCTCGCAAGCATCATCTGCCAGCAGCTTGTGGCCGCTCTTGGCGATCATCACCGGATCAACGACCAGGTTGGGCACCTCCCAGCGCCTCACGGCCTCGGCGACCGCCTCGACTATTTCGGCAGTGGCCAACATGCCGGTCTTCGCCGCGTCACAGCCGATGTCCGACATCACCGCATCAATCTGGGCCGTGACCGCCGAGGCCGGCAGGACTTCTACATCCGCGACCTCGACGGTGTTCTGCGCTGTGACAGCCGTAATCGCCGACATGCCATACACGCCCAGCACGGTGAATGTCTTGAGATCGGCCTGGATACCCGCGCCACCGCCGGAGTCAGAGCCGGCAATGGTCAGCGCAACGGGACAGTCGGCGTGGCTTGTGTTACGGCCTTGGTCAGTCATGGTTACACCTGCAGTAGGAGTCGAGAAGCAAGCGGATACTTACTATCTATAGTTAGACGCGCGGCTGGTGGAATCCTTCAGAGGTGTCATCCCAGCTATCCTCGCGTGGCACAGCCTTTCGCTTATTATCGCGTGGCACAGGCTTTCCAGCCTGTGATCTGTTGGCTTTCGGAGGGCCCATCCGTTATCGTTAGGCGTCTGGGTATGCAGAGAGTTCGCGAGGATAGCGCCGTGCGCGGGCCGGCCTCACTTCGTTCGACACGGCCCCTCCATACGGCAACGGCATGTGGGCCGGAGGGAGTCGGGCTGCCATTCGACTTCGCTCAGGGCCTGCGGGATGCTCGATCCACGGAATGAATGAAAGGCATTGTCAGGCTGGAAAGCCTGACCCACGCGGGCATATTTGAGACCGCCGAGCTACGCGTTGGTGAGCGATCCGGCCTACTCAGTGCCGCTGGCGAAGAAGGCCGGCTCGATGGTGAGCTGTGCGCCGTGCGCGAGGCTGAAATACAGCGGGTCGGTGCTAAGTGTGACCTTTGCGCGTCCGGCCAGGGACCTCAGCGGCCACTGTGCGCCACCGATATCCACCTTGGACACACCCCGAAGATCGCCTGAGAGGGTAACAATTCGTTTGCCCCGCTCACCCCAGGCGACTACCGTATCTTCGTCCGCACCGGCAAAGCGCACCCAGTGTACGCCGTCTGTGGTCTCGCTGCCGACGAACTCTTTTCCGCGAAGCTGGGAGCACATGTTCCACAGCGCCACCCAGCATTGCGTCGCGGCACCGGTATCATCGAGAACGGCCGATTCGCCGGTATCTTGCCAGAAAACCAAGTCGTAATCTCCCGCCAGCGCGGCCAGCGCTTGTCTGACCATCAGCGCATCGGGCGCAATGTCGGCACGCTGCCCTTGGCCTGCAGCAAGCGCCATCGGCAATAGCCAGTTTCCGGACCGCTCGGAATCCGGCACGTACAACGCCTCGTAGGCCGGCCCCAATTCCGGCTGCGGCAAGGCCTTCTCTGGCTGGGTAATGGCAGCCACAGGTTCGGGGTCGGCGGCCGGCTCAGCGTCTGGGCCGAGCCAGGCGTCCGGTTGAGCGTCGTCATGCCCCGCGTCCGGAAGCAGCTTGTCAGCCGCAGCAGCAGCCGCTGCAATCCCGACAACCGACCCAAATGGTGCCATGATGATGCTGTCCACATCGGCGGGCGCGGCCTCCTGGGCCTTTCTGATGAGCGCGGTAATCGCGGCCATCTGCCCGTAGCCGTCCACAGCAGCGAGCAACTCGGGGCACACCTCCAGCACATAGGCGTCGGCGTAGCTGCCCAGCGCCGAATTGACGGCCTCGAAAAAGCCTGTGAAATCCTCCGCGCAAAGCACGTCGTCAGCAACAAAACGAATCTGCACGGCAAGGCGGACGCCGTACGTGTGCGCCCGCTGGCCCAGATCGTGCAATTGCCGCACATGGACGCGGAACTCGTGAGATGACGGGGCGCTGGTGTATCGCAGCGGCACCGCAACCCAACCGGCACCGGCAGTGGCAGCGGCCAGCACCCGCTCAGTGCCAGCCCCGTTGAGCGCGACGCCGAATTGCAGGTTCTTGGCATCCTGGGGCCTCGCCGGTGAAATAACCAAGGGGTACTCGCCGTACGCGAAGGTGCGAGAGCCGTCAGGAGCCTGTGCCCTCATCACCAGCTTGTAAGCGCCGTTGTACTTGAGCCTGGCTCCGGCCGGGAATAGCGCCACAGCACGCGGCCCGATGGCCATTTTGCGCTTCTCGTAGGTAAGCCCAACGCCGGCGCGGTTGACGAACTTCAGATGTGTCACCATTTCGGTTATCTGGTCAATCCGGTTGGGCACCCGTATGAAAATGCTGACCTTGCGCGGGTCGGAGAAGATCCTGAACTTCTGCCGGGCGCTGATTGACGGAAGATGCGGGTCGGCCAAGAGCGATGGTCGGCTGAAACGCAGCTCGCCCTCAAAGCCGTCGGGCACCAGCACCGTGAGCCGACCGTAGCCACTTGCCGGCAGCTTCTGGACCGAAGGTACCAGTGCCGTCAGCCGCTCCTGGCCCGGTGTAAGCGGCAGAATCTGGTGATGATAGACCTTCTCATGGTCGGCGTTGAAGACCAGCAGCACCGCCCGGGCAGGCTCTACGCAGGTATCGGAGAAATCGGTGCGCAATGAGAACACGTGCGGGACCGAGATGTCCATGCGGTCGAGCTCGGCATTCCAGCCGGCGGGGGCATCCCCACCCGTCAATGTCAGGCATGAGTAGGTCACCGACCGCCAGCCCAACTGCTCGTCAGCGCCGAAACAAGACCATCGCCAGGGCGAATTGACGCCGGTAAAGCTGGGATTGGGCACTAGATTGGGAGACGGCGGAGGTATCGGTATCTCTTCCGGTTCGGCGTCCTGGTCATCATCCTTGGGCTTTGGTTTAGGGGGCGGCGGGAGTTCATCGTCATCAAACTTGAAACTGTCAAATACACCCTGTGCATCGTCGCTGAGGACCTCGCAGTAGGCACGCGCATAGGCAAACCCGTCGGCGGGCAGATCGGCAGGCGGCTCGTAGGTGATAGAGAACTCAGTCCATTCCTCAGCCGGCTGCAACTCAGTGGTCTCCGGCGTTGCCAGCGCCATGCCCAGCAGGCCGACGACCTCGATGCCGACGCCCAGCCCCGAGCCACGGTAGTATCCCGTCAGCGTGATAGCCTCACCAGGCCGCAGCACCATACCACTGTTTGAGACCAGCCGGTCGCCGCTCAGAGGGCGACTTGCAGCGGCCGACCGCCGCCCCTCATAGGCCTTCTGCCCTTTGAAGCTCCACTGGCCGTCAGCGTGCCAACCCTCGGCGCTGAACTGGCCGGCGCGTTCGAAGTCCCCGTTGATGGGAACCGGCACAGCCCATGCGAGTGCGCAGTTGAGTGTCACAATTAGCAACGTCAGCGGCAATCGTGTCATGT
>JALGTY010000564.1 GCA_029821145.1 Candidatus Zipacnadia bacterium | reverse complement strand
AACTCGGCTTATAGACTCACTCTCTGAACCATAAGTTAGCCGATTGTGGCCAGAACGCCACATTCAAGCGCTACATAACCCGAGTTTGCGTTGCGTTGTCAACTCCCCGCCGTATCCCGCTCACATTTGACCACTTGATGCTGCCCTAAGCACGGCTGGCACACGGAAAGGTGTGACTTAAAGCCAATGCTTATAGTGGGCCCCAAAAACTGGACAACAGAAATGGGGTACCATAGGTAACATGACCAAGCGAAAGACGTATACGGCAGCCTTCAAGGCTAAGGTAGTGTTAGAGCTTCTGCGGGAGGAGAAGCCGCTGGCGCAAGTGGCAGCCCAGTACGAGGTGCATCCCAGCCAGCTGCGCAAATGGAAGCAGCTGGCGGTGGAGCATCTGCCTAGCCTGTTTGCCGACAGCAAGCAGGATCAGGCCCAGCAGCAAGTCGAACATGAACGCCGACTCGAACAGCTTTACGCAGAGATCGGACGGTTGACCACGCAGCTTGCGTGGTTGAAAAAAAGCTGGTCTCGAGCAGCTCCCGGAGTGAGCGGCGCAAGATGATCGAACGGGACCATCGACAACTGCCGCTGACGGTGCAGTGCCAGGTGCTGGGCGTAAGTCGCTCCAGTCTGTACTACCGGCCGGTGGCGGTCTCGTCTGAAGAGGTGGGGCTCAAGCACCGGATCGATGAGATCTACACGGCGTGGCCGTTTTACGGATCGCGGCGGATTACGGCGCAATCCGCCGCGATGCGGACGCTGTTGACATCGCGGGTGGCCCGATCGGCGTAGAGCCAGATCTGCCCGGAGAGGTCCCACTCGCCCACCGAGCCGTCAACGGTCACCGGCCCCGGGGCGGGCACCGCCCACAGCACGTGATTGAAACTGGGCTGGCTCAATGCACCCACCTGTCCCCCCACTAACAGCAGGACACGACGGATGGCGTCAATATAGTTCCTAACCGAGTCACCATCAGTTTGATCCTTGTTGAAATGTTACTCAATAGGTTCCGACCTCTCAATCAATCTGGCTGAACTCGTAGGCGGTTTCGTACATAGTGGCCTAGGTTACCGGCCAGTCGGTTGGCTCTTCAGTGTAGTCCACCAGCACGGTCTTGATGAGTGTGAACTCCTGAGGCCCTCGATACCGCCCTCGAACCCCAGACCGCTGATACTGTAGCCACCGTAGGGCATCCACGCGCCGAAGACGTTGGTGCAGTTCACCCAGACGATTCCCGACTGAAGCCGGAGGACAATCCGCTGCACTTGGCTGATGTTGCGCGACCACAGCGCCGAGGCCAGGCCGTAGTCGGTGGCGTTGGCCAGGCGGACAGCTTCGTCCTCGGTCCCGAACTCCATGACCGCCAGGACCGGACCGAAGATCTCCTCCTGGGCTATGTCCATCTCGGGCGTGACATCGTCGAAGATGGTGGGCATGAAGAATGTACCGCGCTGCAGTTGCTCGTCAGCGGGCCTCTCGCCTCCCATGAGCAGCGGTCGGGGATGATGTTGACGACGTCCCCGCCCTGGACGACCGTGACGGCGCAGGTCGCTGGCCCGAGCTCAGCATCAAGGCCACTTTCGCCCAGGTCATCCGCGTACTCGGCGAAAGCCTGGATGAGCCGAGTGGCATGGTAGATGGCATTCTCGCCATCTTGGGGCCGGCTGCTGTGGGCCGCCTTGCCGAAGGTGGTCACCTCGAACCAGACCCGCCCTTTGTGGGGGATGACCACGTCCAGCAAAGTCGGCTCACCGACGACGGCACCGATTACCGGCAAGGGCAGTGGCTCTTCAACTAGCCTGGTGATGCCCCGAAAGAGGTACTCTTCTGCCCCGAAAGAGGTACTCTTCGTCCACCGTGGCGGCCCAGATCAGCTCTGCTCCGGCGTGCCTTCGTCGGCGATCCGCTCCAGCGCGGCCAGCATCGCTGCTACGGAGGCCTTGGTGTCGCACGCACCGCGGCCGTACATCCGGCCATTCTTTACCGTCGGTGTAAAGGGCGCAATCGTCATATTACCCGTGCCCACCGTGTCGGTATGCGATTCCAGCAGCACTGCGTCCTTGCAGTGCCCCTCGATGACTGCGATGAGGCTGTCACGACCTGCGGTGACGGGCTGGCGCTGGCAGGCGATGCCTTTTCTGACCAGCCGGTCTTCGATGAAGCTTATTATCTCGGCTTCGC
>JALGTY010000563.1 GCA_029821145.1 Candidatus Zipacnadia bacterium | reverse complement strand
GATATTCTACTCCGGCATCTGGCCGGCCTTGCGCTGCTCGTTCGGCCGGAATTCGGGCACCTTCATCTGCTCGCCGGTGTCGGCAGACATATCGGCCAGGATGCCGGGGCCCTGCACCTCGGCGCCCCGGTAGATATTGTTGAAGGGCTCGGTGTCATTGATGATGCAGTTGACGAAATCCTCAATCGGGTAGTAATCGAGGCCGCCGTGTCCGCTGGCAACTGCCGCAGCCGGAGCCGGCTGGAAAGCTGTATTGTCCCACGCAACCGGCATGCGGGTTCTCATATAGCGGTCGGCCAGCCACCATGCACCCGGATCACTTCCGGCCGATGTCCCGCTTCGAGCGGTCTCGATATCTCCCCCGGTGCCGACCAGATGGTACCAGTGAGCCGGCTGAGCCGTCGGGAAGCTGAAGCCGCACACCAGGCGGATGACGGTGTCTTTCTCGGTGTGCATCAGCGCCACCTGCAGGTCGGAACCGGACAAGTGGTCGTAGTAGTAGCTGTCGCTGCGCCGCGTGCCCATGCAAAAGACCCGCTCCACCCGGTCATCCAGCACTCTGAGCAGCGGGCTCAGGTCGTGCGTGTGGTACTTGATGGGTGTGCCCAGGTTGCAGTACCGGCTCCTGATCGCGGTGGGACAGGTCTTGGCCTCCTCACTGCCCATGCGGCGGCCGGTTTCGCTGTCAACCCACATGACGTGGTCGGGCATGCCGTGCAGGTATTGCCCCTCGGCCAGGAGCACTTTGCCAAGCTCTCCCCTTTCCACCATGTCCCGCCAGGCGAATACCCACGGCGACCATGCCACCTGCTCGGCAAGCTGGAACTTCAGCCCGGTCCGCTCCACTGTCACTATCAGACGCCACAAATCGTCCATTTCGTAGCACAGTGGCACCTCGGAGATAGCGTGCTTACCTGCCTCCAGCGCCCGGATGCTCAGACCGGCGAGCGCTTTCGGCTCAGCTATCACGGCCACCGCGTCAATGTCCGCTTCTGCCAGCATTTCGTCATAGTCCTGGAAACCGCGCACGTCGGGGTCATCGGCCCGCGCGAGGCCCTGCTCTACCAGCGGCCCAACCCTGTCGCACACAGCGGTCAGCCGGCAGTGAGGCACCAGACTGATTGTCCTAATCCAGCCACGCCCTCGGCCACCCATACCGATAATACCAATCTTGACTTCTTTCATTGTGTTCCTCACCTTCTTCATTTGTCTCTCAGGTAGCCGCGCAAGTCCAGTTCAAGTTCGCTTTCCTGCTTCGGTACTGCGGCGCGATACAGCTCCGCGATCTCTGCGACCGTCGCTCCTGCGATCCCATAGCCTCGATCGGCGACGATATTCTTGTAGTGCGTGATGATTCCTTCGAGGGTCTGCCGCCGGAAGTCATCGGGATCGCCGTATTCGAATATATTGTGAGTAACTGCATGTACCAGTTTGACGGGCACCTCTTCTTCGATTTGCCGGCGAACGGATTTCTCTATCGTGTAGAAATGATTCTTGGCATCAACCAGTTCCACTCGCAGGTCCTGGGGGTGTTTGCCTCCCCACATGCGGCTTTCCCAGTCTATCGTCGCCGGCACCTCCACGAAGTCCAGGTCGCCGATCAGGCAGCGATTATACGGGTGGGCGTAGTGCATAAACAGCGGTGCGCCGGCCCACAGAGAAGCACATTCGGGCAAGATCCGCCCGGGTATGGAGCACGTGCCGTGTGTGAAGCCCAGCTTCGTGAGGATCGGATAGGTATGGTCGTTGGCAGAGCGATCGGCCGCCTCGTCCATTATCTTCTCCTGCATATCCGGGCCGTATATGCCGCAAAACGGCGAGTAGCCCTGGGCCGCAGGATGCAGGTGGAGGCCGATCTCGTGTCCGGCGTCGTGCAGTTCATTGTACAACTGTGGGTGTGCCTCCATATCGGTGGGAATGACATAGAACGTCCCGCGCCAGCCTTCTGCTTCAAGCAGATCTCTCAGGCCACGCGTAGCGCGCTCGCCAAGTGCCGCATCGTTAAGAGCCGGATCCGTGGCCTCGCAGTCCGTGCTCAGATTGAAGTAAATGATCTCCTCTGTGTCAGCCATGATGCGCTCCTCTCCGCTATTGTGAAGGCTGAGCCTGATTTCATAGCTTAACCTTCCCTGCTTGCATGTTTCATTCCTTCCGGCTGCTCCGTCAAGAAAGGAAAGTACCACTGCGAAAAGGAACAATCAACTCAATCTCGACGCACGAAAGGCAGATCATCATGGGTATCAAGGTTGGCATGTGTGGAGTGGGTGCTTTTGCCGACTCGTTCATTCCTCTATTCAATGCACACCCTCTCGTGGATGAGGTGATGCTGTGCGACCTGGATGAGGAGAAGCTGAAGGCAAAGTCCGAGAAGTTCGACATCCCGAGCACCTGCCCGTCATTGGACGAGCTGTGCCAGACCGACGTGGATGCGATAGCCGTCATCACCCAGAACTGGATGCACGGGCCGCAGGCGGTGCAGGCCCTGCGCTCAGGCAAGCACGTGTATTCGGCGGTGCCCTCGGCCATCACCATGGACGAAATCACGGCACTGGTCGGTACTGTCGAGGCAACCGGCCTGATATACATGATCGGGGAGACCAGTTATTACCATCCCAGCGCCATCTACTGCCGCGACCGCTTCCAGAAGGGCGACTTCGGCAGGGTGGTCTATGGTGAGGGTGAGTACTACCACGATTGGGATCACGGGCTCTACGAGGTGATGAAGTGGCGTGGCGGGGAGAAATGGATGGAAACCGCGGGCAGCCCACCGATGCACTACCCGACCCACTCGACAGGCATGATCGTCTCGGTCACCGGTGCCCATGCCACTCACGTCTCATGCTTTGGCTTTGTGGACGAGCACGAAGATGGTATCTACAATCCCGAAGTGAACGTGTGGAATAATACCTTCAGCAACGAAAGTGCGCTGTTCAGGATGTCCGATGGCAGCATGATGCGCATCAACGAATTCCGGCGGATCGGCCATCCAGGTGAGGTGCGTATCAGTCTGTACGGCACCGAGGGAAGCTACGAGGAACAGGCCAACGCCAAGGTGTGGGTTACCAAGAACCGCGCCGAGATGATTGACCTCAACGACATGTTGGAACCCATCGGCGTGCCGGTGAAGCCCGAGGGCAAGATGGCGGCGGTGACATCTGCAGATGGAACTCATAGGGGCGTTTCCAAAGTCCATGACGTCGGTCGCCTGCCCAGGGAGTTCATCGGTCTGCCCAACGGTCACCGGGGTTCCCACCAGTTTCTGGTGGACGATTTCGTGAATGCGTGCATCAGCGGACAGCAGCCACTGACTAACGTCTGGCAGGCGGCGCGGTATCTGGTTCCCGGGCTGATGGCCCACGAGTCGGCCAAGCGCGAAGGGGAACTGCTCGACGTGCCTGACTTCGGCCCCGGGCCCGGCGAGGACTAGAAGCTGTTTCAAAACCCGGTGTGGATGGGGGGACAGTCCCTAAAGGGACAGTCCCCATCCACCAGCCGCGTATCATGAGGGGACTGTCCCTTTAGGGACTGTCCCCTGGGTAAGAAGCAGCAGCGTCTTTCCCGTAGGGG
>JALGTY010000097.1 GCA_029821145.1 Candidatus Zipacnadia bacterium | reverse complement strand
TTGATGAGCGCGAGGCTATTCAAGTCAAGCGACTTCAGGCAATGGTCGGACGCGCCAAGGGAGCGGTGCCGTTTTATCACCATGTTCTAACGGAAGCTGACGTAGAATCCCAAGACATAAAGCGTCTGCAGGACCTGGCCCAATTGCCGTTCACTACCAAAGACGACCTACGTGATAATTATCCTTATGGTATGTTTGCAGTCCCTATGGAGGACGTGGTGCGAGTTCATTCGTCTTCGGGAACTACGGGCACGCCGACCGCGGTTGGATATACACAGGCTGATATTGCCATGTGGGCCGAAATGGTGGCACGAACGCTGTGCGGAGGTGGAGCAACGCGCGGCGACATTCTACACAACGCTTACGGCTATGGCATGTTCACAGGCGGAGTCGGCTTTCATTATGGCGGGGAGCTGGTCGGACTGACCGTCTTGCCGTTGTCCGGTGGTAATAGCAAGCGCCAGATCATGGTCATGCGAGACTTCGGCAGCACACTGCTGGCGTGCACGCCTTCCTATGCCTTGCGTCTGGCAGAAGTGGCTGACGACCTGGGCATTGACTTGACCGATCTGCCCTTGCGCAGTGGACATCTTGGCGCTGAACCGTGGACGGAGGCGATGCGCCAAGAAGTCGAACAGAGCCTGGGGCTGAAAGCTTATAATGTGTACGGTCTGAGCGAAGTGATCGGCCCCGGAGTATCGTTCGAGTGCGAATGTCAGGACGGTTCCCACATAAACGAAGATCACTTCATTCCGGAGATTATTGATCCGGCTACGGATGAGGTGCTTCCCGACGGGGAGGTCGGAGAGATAGTTTTTACCTGTGTTACGAAGGAATGTATGCCTCTAATACGTTACCGCACCCGAGACATCTGCAGCCTCACACATGAGCCCTGCGAGTGTGGGCGCACCACCGCTCGAATGAGTTTGATCACCGGGCGCACCGATGACATGCTAATAATTCGCGGTGTCAATGTATATCCGTCCCAGATCGAAGAGGTGTTGTTGACTTTCAAGGAAGTTGAACCGTACTATCTAATCGAGGTGGACAGACAAGCTGCGCTGGACCAATTAACTGTAGAAGTGGAAATCCGCCCGGAGTTCTTTGCCGACCGAGTAGCCGAGTTAGAGGATCTAGGCGACCGCATCCGCAACGGGATCGAAAGCGCATTGGGTCTGACTGTAGAAGTACAACTGATGGAGCCTAAATCCATCGCGCGTAGCGAGGGCAAGGTGCAACGCGTCATAGATAAGCGCAAAATGGACTGATGTAGGTCGCGGATATAGAAGAATTTCACTATTCGGAGGGACGAATATGTCTGGGATTACGCAATTATCGGTGTTCTTGGAGAACAAATCAGGTCGCCTGGCTGAAGTGACCCGAATACTCGCCGAGGCGAACATAAATCTGGGCGCGCTCTCCATCGCGGACACCTCCGATTTTGGTATCTTGCGGCTCATTTGTGACCAGCCTGATGAGGCCACCACAGCCCTGCGGCAGGCGGGGTTCTCAGTCGGGGAAACAGAGGTGTTGGCTGTGCAAGTGCCGCACCGGCCTGGGGGACTAGCGGGCGTGGTAGCGACGCTTCAGCCCCTCAATATAAACATTGAATACCTCTATGCTTTTGCCGGCCGCACTGGCGAGAACGCGGTTGTGGTAATGCGGCTGGAAGACGGGCGTAATCAGGAGGCGGGAGAAGCTCTCCAGCAGGCCGACTATGTCTTACTAACCCACGAGGAGGCCTATGTGTTGTGAGGCCGAGCCGCTGAGAGCGAGGTCCGGCCAGACCAAGGAAGGGCGTCAGGGCAAGTTGGCCAGCTCGTATGAGGAGCCAATTGAGTCCTAACAAAACCTCAAAGGGAGGTAGTAACAATGAAAGTAGCACGCAACAAGTTGGTGAGAGTTGTAGGAGTCAGTTGTATGGTGCTGGCAGTGGTGGTGGCTTTGTGTCTGAGTGGCTGTCCGCCTAAGCCGACGCCTGTTGGTCCGGAACCAATAGTCCCACCGATGCCACCAGACAGACCCGCACCGACGGGAGAGCCTATTAAGGTTGGGGCAATCTTCAGTGTTACTGGTCCGGCCTCGCCGTTAGGTGACCCGGAAAAGAAAACCGCTGAGCTACTGCAAGACCAGATCAACGCCAACGGCGGAGTCCTGGGCCGGCCGCTGGAGATTATCATCAAGGACGATAAGAGCGATCCGACTGAGACGGTACTAGCTGCTAAGGACTTGATCGACAGTGGCGAGGTAGTAGCCATCGTCGGACCTTCGCGCACCCCCACCACAATGGCCATAAAGCCTATCTGCCAGGAAGAGAAGGTGCCCCTGGTCTGCTGCGCAGCCGGCAAGGTGATTACCGACCCGGTGGTCAGCTACGTCTTTGCCGTGCCGCAGACCAATACGCTGGCGATCGGAAAAGTCTTTGACTACATTGCGGCTGAGGGCATGACGAAAGTGGCCCTGATTTATGTTGCCAACGGCTATGGCGAAGACGGCCGCGACAATGCCAGGACCATTGCTGCCGAGCGCGGTGTTGAACTGGTAGCCACTGAGACATTCGGCGGAGACGATACCGACATGACCGCTCAGCTAACCCGCATTAAGGCCAAGTCGCCAGAGGCGATTATCTGCTGGGGAACCAATCCCGGGCCGTCCATTGTCACCCAAAACGCCAAGACCCTTGGGATAGATGTGCCCATCCTCCAGAGCCACGGCGTAGCCAATCTGCAGTTTATCGAGTTGGCGGGCGAAGCGGCCAATGGCGTCCAATTGCCCGCAGGTCGGCTAATCGTTTACGATCAGATAGCAGACACGGACCCCCAGAAGGAGGTCTTGAGCAAGTTCGCTGCCGACTACGAGGCCAAATATGGCAATCCGCCCAATACTTTCGCCGGCCATGCGTATGACGCTCTGTGGATAACGGTCAACGCCTTGGAGAAAGCCGGCGAGGCCGATCGCGCCAAGCTGCGAGATGCTATCGAGCAAACCGAGGGGTTTG
This sequence comes from Candidatus Zipacnadia bacterium, assembly GCA_029821145.1. GTDB lineage: Bacteria > Armatimonadota > Zipacnadia > Zipacnadales > UBA11051 > UBA11051. The sequence continues at coordinate 7,839 of JALGTY010000097.1, read as the reverse complement.
TGGGAACTGCGGGCATCTTCAACTACTCGGCGGAAGACCACAATGGTCTGACCAAGGAGGCCTTCGTCTGGGTCGAAATAGCTGACGGCACCTGGAAGCTTGCCGAGTAGCGGGCTCGCCAACCGTTGCCGCACAGTAGCAGGGCCGTCTTGAGCCTGGCCCTTTTACGGTACCGTAAGAGGGCAGCTTCCTATTGCCGACATAATCCCGGCGGGTACGGCCTTGCGGCAACGCTGTCTAGCACCTGATGAAGCAACTATCGAACCCGAAACTGACCTGCCGCCGCAGACTACAGTCTGCGGCGGCAGGCGAAAGCCTGAAAAATGAGCCTGGCTGACCAGTTATTGCAGTATCTAATTACCGGCCTGTCCATAGGTATGGTTTATGGTTTGGTGGGGCTGGGCCTGACCATGATCTTCAACGCTACAGGCATTATCAACTTTGCCCAGGGCGAGTTTGTAATGCTGGGCGGCATGGCCGCGGTCGCCTTTCACAGCATGAGAATCCCGCTGGGAGCTGCAGTCATCCTGGCGGTGGCCGCAGTAATCATAGTAGCCCTGGCAATGGAACGACTGGCGATTCGACCCTTGCGCGGTGCGTCCGTAGTGACGCTGATTATCGCCACCATTGGCGCCTCCCTGGTCTTGCAGGGGGGCGCCAAGCTACTATGGGGGCCCGAGGCGGTCAAACTGCAAGCTTTTAGTGGCCAGACGCCGATTAGAATCGCCGGCGGTGGCATCGCCCCCCAGCAGTTGTGGGTAATGGGCTTGGCTGCCCTGAGTGTAGTGGCAGTGCAATTGTTCTTCAAATATACCTTGGCAGGCAAAGCGATGCGCGCGTGTGCGGTCAATCGTTCAGCAGCGCGACTGGTTGGTATCAACACTGAGCGGATGGTCACATTGAGTTTTGGTATGAGTGCGGCCCTGGCGGCGCTGGGCGGAGTGGTACTCACGCCCGTAGCATTGATGTGCTACACCCAAGGTACTTACTACACTCTCACCGGCTTCCTGGCAGCGGTAGTGGGTGGCCTCGGCAGCGGCTTAGGGGCGGTCCTCGGGGGCATCATGCTGGGAATACTTGAAAGCCTGGCAGCCGGCTTCATCTCCTCCGGATATAGCAAGGCCATTGCTCTGGTGGTAGCTCTGGCGGTCCTGTGGTGGCGACCCCAGGGACTGCTCGGTCAACGGCCAACATAACTAGTCCAAACCACTCAATGATATGACGCGCGAGCAAGTAATCAAGTTAATCCGCATACTAGGGCTGGTGGCTTTTGCAGCCCTCCTTGCTGTGCCGTTGTTGTGCAGCAATGCTTATCTGACTACCACAGGTGTGTTCATTGCCATCCATGCCATAATCGCAGTGGGGCTCGGCTTGCTTATGGGCTACGCCGGGCAGATATCTCTCGGACACGCAGCTTTCTATGGCTTGGGTGCTTACTCTTCGGCCATTCTTACTACCAGATTTGGCCTCCCCCCACTGGTAGCGATGGGAGCCGGGATAGTCATAACTGGCCTCATTGCCCTATTGGTCGGCGCTCCCGCCCTGCGCCTGCACGGCCACTACTTGGCCATGTTCACACTCGGGCTGGGCATCATTGCCAGCATAGTATTCAACCAGGCCGCAGGCTTGACGGGAGGGTTCAGTGGAATTGTCAACATTCCTTGCTTCAGTATCGGCGCGTTGCGCTTTGATACCGATGTTAGGGCCTACGTCCTCGCATTAAGTGTACTCGCACTGACAATTATCATGGCCTACAATCTGGTCAACTCACGGACAGGCCGAGCCCTGCGCGCACTGCGGGAAAGTGAGGTGGCAGCTAGCGTCTGTGGCATTGACGTGGCGCGGTCGAAATTAGGCGTCTTTGTCCTGAGTACGCTCCCGGCCTCGGCAGCCGGCAGTCTCTACGCTCATTTTGTTACCTTCATCAGCCCCGACCCGTTTGGCTTCCGCCTTTCAGTGCAGCTACTGGTAATGGTAGTTGTAGGTGGCGAGAGTAGTGTCTGGGGGCCGGTAGCCGGCTCCGCACTGTTCACGATGTTGTCTCAATTCCTGGTGAAGGCCGGAGAACAGTTCCCCTATCTTGACGCTGTGGACACCATGCTGTTTGGGTCTGTGCTAGTGGTAGTGGTAATCTTTCTGCAGAAAGGTCTAGTCAGTCTCCCCGCGTGTTTGCACCTGACAGCGCGCAGTACTCAGGACCAAGGAGTTTCGTCGCATGCCAACAACTGATGTGGCCGAGCAAGCACTGGGGCAGCCAATGTTGGCTGCCGAGGGCGTCAGCAAAGTCTTCGTAGGCTTGGTGGCGCTGGATAACGTCAGCTTACAGCTCCGGGAGGGAGAAATCTTAGGTATCATCGGCCCCAATGGTGCCGGCAAGACCACCTTATTTAACGTGATAACTGGGCTACTGTCGGCTACTGCGGGGCAGATAAGGTTTTGTGGGGCGCTCATTACCGAATTGGCAGCCCATAGTATCGCTCGGATGGGGATAGCCCGTACCTTTCAGAATATCCGGTTGTTCCACGAAATGACTGTGCTGGAAAACGTATTGGTAGGCCTGCATACGAGGGCGACTGGTGGCTTCATACAAGCAATTCTCAGATTACCCGCCACTCGTCGGGAGGAAGCCCGGCTGCGCCGTGAAGCCTATGACTACTTGGACACTGTGAACCTGGTGGACAAGGCCGAGGCACTGGCGGGAGAGTTGACTACCGGCCAGCAGCGCCTCCTGGAGATCGCGCGAGCACTGGCCGCCCAACCCCGCATGATATTGCTGGATGAACCGGCCGCTGGGCTGAATACCAAGGAGACTGAGACGCTGGCTGAATTCATCCAACACTTGCCCGGCGAATTGAGTACTACCGTCGGGCTGATTGAGCACGATATGCGACTGGTGATGGATGTCTCTAACCGGGTGATAGTCATTGATCGCGGGCGTAAGATTGCGGAGGGAAGTCCCGCGCAGGTACAACGCGACCCGCAGGTCATTGCCGCCTATTTGGGCGAAGATTTTGTCCGCAATGAACGGCGGCTGACCTCTAAGAGGGAGGGCGACCGAGCTTGAGCCTGCTGCGCCTCAGCTCGATCACTGCTGACTACGGTGGCCTACAGGCTCTCCGAGGCATTTCTCTGCACGCTGATGAGGGGCAGATTACCGCTTTGCTGGGCGCCAATGGCGCTGGCAAGAGCACCACGCTGAACGTCATCTGTGGGCTGGTTGCCTCCAAGGCCGGCCAAGTGATATTTGATGACGAAGACATCACTGGTGAGACCCCCGAACGACTAGTACAGATGGGCCTCACCCAGGTGCCCGAAGGCCGGCAAATCTTCGGAGAACTCAGCGTGCGCGATAACCTGTTGCTGGGTGCCTACTGGCGACTGTGCCGCGGTCAGAAGAGCCAGGTTCAAGATGACCTGCAAGAAGTCGGTGAGCTGTTTCCCGTGCTTAGCCAGACTGCCGAGCGCTCCGCCGCTACTCTGAGCGGCGGGGAGCAACAGATGCTGGCCATCGGCCGAGCGTTGATGTCAGCGCCGCGACTGCTGCTACTGGACGAACCCTCCAGCGGGTTGGCGCCCAGAACGATGGCGGAAGTCTTTCACAAGATTCAGATGCTGCGGGAGCAAGGCACTACTATTCTGTTGGTCGAGCAAAACGTCTCGGCCGCCCTGCAAATTGCCGACCGTGGGTATGTGTTGGAAGTCGGACAGGTGGTGCTGGAAGGCACCTCAGACGAACTGCTAGCCAATCGGGATGTGCAGCGAGCCTACTTGGGTAAGGATTATCAGGAGGTGTAGATCAATGGCTGGGGCAAGCTTCTGGAACCCTCAAATCGAGTGTATGCCCCGCGCCGAGATACAACAGCTTCAGTTGGAACGGCTCCAGGCCATAGTCAACCGTGCCTACCGCAATGTAGCATTCTATCGTCAGCGTTTCGAGCAACTTGGCATCACGCCCGAAGATGTCCAGTCCACAGCCGACCTCCAGCGGCTGCCATTGACCGAAAAAGACGACCTGCGGGTCGGCTACCCCTATGGAATGTTCGCCGTTCCCCTGCGCGAGGTAGTGCGTATTCACATGTCCTCAGGTACCACCGGCCACCCCACCGTGGTGGGATACAGCGCCAACGACCTGCGCCATTGGACCGGCCTCATAGCCCGCAATCTTACCGCTGCCGGCGTAACCAAGGACGACGTGGTGCAGATATTCTTTGGCTACGGCCTGTTCACTGCCGGCTTTGGCTACCACTACGGTACAGAGGCCCTCGGGGCCTCAGTGATACCAGTCTCTCACGGCGATACGCGGCGGCAGGTGGAGGTGATGAGGGATTTCCGCACCACTGTCGTGATCGGTACCCCCTATCATGCTCTGAGCATTGCCACCGCTGTTGAGGAGATGGGCGTTGATCCCAATGAACTCTCTCTGCGCATCGGCTTGTTTGGCGGTGAACCGTGGGACGAATCAGTGCGCACGGTAATAGAGAGTCGCCTGTTTATCAGGACCTTCGACGTGTACGGACTGGCCGAGATCGGCGGGCCCGGCGTATCCTTCGAATGTGAGCAACGGGCCGGGCTGCATATCGCCGAGGACCAGTTCCTGGTCGAGGTCGTTGACCCGGACACCGGCCAGGTCCTTGGCCCTGGTGAGCGTGGCGAGCTGGTCTTTACCACTCTGAACAAGGAAGCTTTTCCCCTACTTCGCTACCGTTCCGGTGACCTTAGCAGCCTGAACGCCGAACCGTGTGCATGCGGACGCACCCACGCGCGGATGAGCCGTGTCAGCCAGCACACCGATGGACGTATTGTCGTCCGCGGCATCAACATCTTCCCCGCCCAAGTGGAGGCCGCGCTGGCTGGAATTCCCAGCCTGGGGCGCGAATATCAAGTGATACTGGACCGCACTACTGCGCTGGAGCGGCTGGAGGTGCATATTGAATTATCCGCCGACTCGCCTCCTGACCAGATGCGTCGTCTGATAGAGATTGAAGAACTAACCAAGCAGAGGCTCCAGGATACTCTGGGCCTGGCTGTAGAGGTGAAACTAGTGGAGCCTGGTTCCATTCCCCCGGGCAGCGCCCGCCTTCAGGTACGGGGATAGGCCAGGCCCACTGGAATACAACGGGAATTGGCGGACAAGTAGCAGGCATAAGGATAGCCAGTAACTGCTCAGCTTGGGGCGTTACAGGAGCGAACAGGCAAGGCAGCAAGTGGCGACCCTTCCCCAAAACCTTAGCCTGGAGGACAAGCATCCCTGCCTGTCCATGCCGTTGTTGCTCGGAGAGACCTCGACAGGACTACACCCTCGATGGCGGGCCATACAGGACGACTTTGCAGACTTCCTGCGAAGCGAAAAATGCCTCGAACCGGCTCGAATGGTCGGGAAAGGGGCGGGTGCCGGCGCTGTACACCGCCATGCATGGCTCCCGTCGCGAAGCCGCTTCGACGTTTCGCACCCCTACGGGAACAGAAACGCGCATTGATACGCCTCCAAGCTGAGGTGCTGAGAGGGGCCGGTGCGTTCAGTTGACACATGTGGAAAAGCGGCCTCCACAGGGCTTGACAGGGCAATCTCACTTGCCGACGGGCCGCAATTGACCGCGAACACAAAGCCCTCGTAGGTCGCATAAGCCAGTGCGTTTCCGCTTGCAATAGGCCGCTCGCTGCGGCGCAGAATACAATGAAGGGCCGGGGAAGTCGCATGGCGAAATGGTTGACATGACGTTGCCATTGAATCACGAAAGGAGCAATCAAAATGAGAGTGTGCGTTATTGGTGGCACCGGCCATATCGGCAAGAACCTGACACCAATGCTGGTCGAGGCGGGCCACGAGGTGACTGTCATCACCTCTGGCAGGACCCCCGTGCCGGATGAGGACATCTGGGCATCCGTCCGCAAGGTCCAACTCGTCTATGGCTCTGACGGGTGGACCGACGCCATACGGGACCTGCGGCCTGAGGTGCTCGTTGACATCCTCCAGGGCGCTTCTCCGAAGCTCTACGAAGCCCTCAGGGACATCTGCGAACACTTCATCCTTTGCGGGTCGTTGTGGATGTTAGGGCGCCCGCGCGTAGTGCCGACGCCCGCCGAGACGCAAGGCCCCTGCCTGTCTGAGGGTTACGTGCGCAGGTACGAGGAAATGCTGGCGACGAAGGCGCGCGCCGCCGCAGAGGGCAAGGCACTCACCGCGATCATGTGCCCCAATATCTGCGGACCCTACAAGGTCCCCCTCGAAGGCAAGGGAGGGCGCAGCATTGATGTGCACATGGAGCATCAACGCGGAGAGCCGGTTGTCCTGCCGGAACCGGGGAACTGCCTGATAGGTCCCTGTGATGCAGAGGACATAGCCCGAGGCTTCCTTGGGGCTGTTGAGAATCGCGAGGCGGCGGCGGATCACATCTTTAACGTCGGCTCCGCCTATGCACTGACCGCCGTGCAGTTCGTCGAGACCTACGGGGACATCTACGGCGTTACTATCCCCGTTGAGTTCGTCAGTTGGGAGCGCTTTGCGACGGAGGTTATTCCCGACTGGGGAGCCAACTATCATTTCGGCGGCAACATGTGTCCCGACATCTCCCCCATTTCGGAAAGGCTCGGCTACCGACCCGCCTACACTCCCGAACAGACGATGGAACGTGCCGTGAAGTGGATGATTGACGAGAAGCTCCTGCCGGGATGAGTTGCCCGCACGATGGCAGGATGGTGAATGACTTTCGAGGCCATGAAATGAACTACCAGATAGGCGCTTTCTCTCGGCCGTGGAACACATTCAGTTGGCATGATTTTTTGTCGGGAGCTGCCGGCGCGGGGTATGAGTACATCGGCTTCATGCGGCACCCGGAGGCAGAGGTGCTGCCCGGCACGAGCCCCGGCAGGATTGCAGAAATCCGGGAAACACTTGCCAGGGAGCAGGTGACGCCGACGACGGATCTCTGTCTGCACCACACGTCACGCTGTCGGTTGCATGAAGGTCTGAGCGCGGCCGTGCGCGAGGCATATGCCCATATTGACGTGATGGCCGCAACGGGGGTACGCTACTACCTCTCATGCGGCACTCCGGATGAGACGTTGTATGACATGCTCTACACGGTCTTCCGGGAAGCGGCCGAGTACGGGCAGAGCAAGCAGATCAAGGTTACGCTCAAGTCGCACGGCGGCATCGCAGGTACATGCACAGACCTGGTTCGAGCCGTCGAGATCGTGGACCACCCCAACTTCGGCATCTACTTCGACCCCGGCAATATCATCCACTACACCGGAGGTAGCCCCCTGGAGAACCTGTCCGACGTGGCCCCCCACGTGGTTGGTGTCTGTGTCAAGGACGAGACAGGCGGCGTCAAGGGAAATGTCGAAATCGAGCCCGGCACAGGCGATGTAGATTTCGAGGCGGTATTCGGCACACTCCGTGAGGGCGGCTTCAGCTCCGGGCCGGTGATGGTTGAGTGCCTTGGCGGAGAAGAGCTGAACGAGGTGAATACCAGAGCCGCACGAGTTCGGGAGCGGGTCGCCGAATGGCTCGCGTGACATGGAGACTGAGACGTCAAGCTGTCTATCAGGCGCTGAGACGGCTTGCTGAAACCGGAGAGACCGTCGCAGTTCCGGCGCAGGCAGTGGTCCCGTCCGGCTTCATCGAGAATGCGAGCTATTCAACGCGAAGCTGCACCAATGCGACCCGCTCAAGGCTCGTTCTTGCATGGCATGGAATCCAGCAGCAGGCGGCAATCATCCAGACCCTCCACCCAGGCTCGGACGGGACACGATTCGATCTGTGCTTGACACGATCAGTCGAGTGGCTCCGTTCTGAGACCAATCGGCGGCAGGCTGCTCTCTGACACTGTCACATTT
>JALGTY010000096.1 GCA_029821145.1 Candidatus Zipacnadia bacterium | reverse complement strand
TGAGGAGTACCTGTACTCGGCCATGGAGGATTTCCGCATTGACTTCGTGGTGGACAGCGGCCCCTACGCCAAGTCCATCCCGCTGCACCTGGAGCCGTTCACGCTGATCGGCGCCACCACGCGCGCGGGACTGCTGACCGGGCCGATGCGCGAGCGCTTCGGCATCTTCCACCACATAGACTTCTACACCCCCGAGCAGTTGGAGCTAATCGTACAGCGGTCGGCGGGGCTGCTGGAAATCGAGATGACCCCGGACGGCTGCAGCGAGCTTGCCACCAGGGCGCGCGGGACGGCGCGTATCGTCAACCGGCTGCTGCGGCGAGTGCGCGACTATGCGCAGGTCAAGGGCGATGGCTCCATCACCTGCGAGATCGCCCAGGAGGCCCTGGCGGCGATGGGCGTGGATGCTATGGGCCTTGACGAGCTGGACCGCAAGTACCTGCTGGCGATCGTTCGTTACTATGGCGGCGGCCCGGCGGGTCTGAATGCGGTGGCTGCGACGCTGGCCGAGGACGAGGGCACTTTGCAGGAGGTTGTGGAGCCGTACTTACTGAAGATTGGTTTCGTAATTCGCCTGGCCCGCGGCCGCCAGGTCACCCCGAGGGCCTACGAGCACCTCAACCTCGAACCGCCGGAGGACAAAGAGCCATCCTCGCCGAATATACCGCTAGACTTTGAGTAACATTGTTTGCCCTTGATCGTGACGAGGAGGGGTCGAATGAAGCCAGTGGACCTATTCGAGGCATCACTCAGTGTATCTGCGGAAGATATTGAGTTCACTCTCAGGGGCCAATGTGAGGTGCCCTGGGCCGAGTTCCTGCTAAATCCTCGGCGCCTTCGAGGTAGCGATTTCCTGATGCGCTGGTCTCAGGGCCTCTGGAGCGAAGAACGTCTCATGGAGGCGGTGAACGCGACCGGTGACTATTTCGCTATTCCCTATGGTCCTAGCAGCGTAGCACCGACAGGCAACGTCCGGGAACACGAGTTGTACTTTGAGCGCCTGGAGCATGCTGGTCTAGGCGATGTGAAGAGACCCGACTTGCTCATCTTCAAGAGCGAGGACGAGGCTCGGATCACTGAGACGGTGCAGGACCTCGGAGGAAGCCAGGAACTACCGTTCATACCTGAAGATGACGCGACAATGGAAGAAATAGTCCGCACGGCTATTCTGGCGCTGGAATGTGAGAACAGCTTATGGCGGGCAAGTCAAATGCCGCATTATGGTCAAGACCTTAGGCCAATGCGCAGGCTTAGCGGCAAGCCTGGTCTGCCCAAGAACGCTGTGCTGCCCACTGTAATCATCAAGGAGGAAGACCTACAACCATTACGCGATTGGCAAGAGCAGAGGCGCGTAGAAATCCACATTTGGCATGCGTTCTATGATATGGCCTTTGGTCTCCCCTTAGACAGAGCGTTTGATCTCATACACAGTGGCCTGATAGAACCTACGGTGCAGACATTCCAGGCCCCAGGCGGAGCGACAACTCGAAAAACTATTTATAAGTTCTACTACCACTATGCCTACCAAGTTGGGGAAGCCACGGAAGAGCCTGAACTGGTTGCGGATTGCATAACCGACAAGAACGGCCACATACTTCCTTATGTACGCTTCGAAGGCGGCAGTCTGACAATCGGCGATCAAGGTCTCAGAGTATTGGCCGAAGCCAACGCCAATTGAGAGGATAGACGACGGTGCTGGAATCTGGTCAGTCAATACCATCTAGTGGCCCGGACAGGGAGAAGTTGCGCGAGAAGGGCCAGTTCTGGACGCCTCCGTGGGTGGCGGAAGCTATGGTGGGCTATTTGCTGGCCGGGGGCCACAAGAGCATCTTTGATCCGGCTATCGGTGCCGGTGCATTCTTCAATGCGGCCAAGAGCCTGATGGCCGAAGGCGCGAGCCGCATCAAGTTATTGGGGACCGAACTCGACCCCAAAGCCCTCAAGCAGGCGCGGCAGAACGGGTTGTCAGACGAAGACCTTGCTGCAGTCGAAATCAGAGACTTCATTTCCGACCCGCCCGAAGGACCGTTTGAGGCCATTGTCGCGAACCCGCCATATATACGTCATCACCGACTCGCGGCGCATACTAAGAGCTTCCTGAAGTCATACGGGGCCCGCTTAATCGGCTCTGCACTGGACGGGAGAGCTGGCCTCCATGTGTATTTCTTGTTAAGAGCGCTGGAGCTCTTGGCAGATGATGGGCGGCTTGCCTTTATTGTGCCCGCTGACACGTGTGAGGGAATTTTCGCCAGGACGCTTTGGCGATGGATAAGCGCCAACTACCGCTTGGACGCTGTCGTTACCTTTTCGCCAGAGGCGTCGCCGTTCCCAACTGTGGATACCAATCCGATCATATTGATGCTTGCAAAACGCCCACCGGGGCGTGAGTTCTTGTGCGCGATGTGCGAGGAAGCGGAGACGCCGGAATTGAAGGTGTGGACTCTGTCAGGCTTTCAGACGATCTCTGGTAACGCTCTTTCCCCACGGCGCCGGCTAGTTTCAGAGGCTGTCAGCACCGGACTGTCCCGCGCACCCGGCAATGGCACAGGAGACGGGCCGACGCTCTCTGCATTTGCCACGATCATGAGGGGCATCGCTACGGGTGCCAACGATTTCTTCCATCTCACCAGAGCCCGAGCAGAAGAGCTCGCAATACCGCAAGAATTCCTCTTGCCGGCAGTGGCGCGCACGCGTGACGTCCCGGGGCATGAACTCACCGAGCAAACACTTGATGAACTGGAAGCGGCAGGCCGTCCCACACTGCTGTTCTCGCCTGACGGGCGACCATTGGACCGGTTTCCGGGCGCCGTGCAACGCTACTTGAGATACGGTGAAGATGCAGGTTTGCCCGACCGAGTCCTTCTTTCTACTCGCCGCCCTTGGTACAAGATGGAAGTACGGCCAGTTCCGCCCATACTGTTCGCTTATCTTGGCCGTCGTAACGTACGCTTCATTCGCAATCTAGCCAGGGCTGTCCCTCTGACCGGATTCCTATGTGTCTATCCTCGTCGCAACGAGGCGCAATTCGTTGGCAAGCTTTTCGAGGTACTCAGTCATTCCAGCACGATCGCTAACCTCGCAGTGGTCGGAAAGTCTTACGGGGGAGGAGCAATCAAAGTCGAGCCGCGCGCACTAGAGAGGCTGCCGCTGGCGGCGGACCTCATTCAACGCGCCAAGCTTGCCCCGCCCTCTGAACAGGACCAATTGACTTTGCCGTGGGGTCGGTGATAAGCAATAGAAAGCACAGAGACATGAAGAGGGCTAACCGACTATGCAGTGGCTAGTCGAATTAGTGGGCTATGATCGGGCTTTACTGCAATTGTCTAATGTATTTGACTTCGATGAGTGTGCGATTGTCGAAACGCAGGACCGTTACTTCATGACGTCGTCAGAATTCTCCAGCGAACAGGATCCCTACGCTGTGTTGACCATCGCTCGCTCCAAACTCGTATGCGTCAATGCTCTCGGCAGGCTGGCAGGTGAGCTTCATAGCGCCCTGAGCTGTGGTGACGCTTTTAAGCTATCGCGATCAGGTGCGCTGGAGCAAGTCCGGGTCGCCCCCGTCCTCTATGCTGTGAATATCCGACAGAAGACGGCGGAAGCTTCACGAGTTCTCAACTCAAGAATGGCTCGCGCTCTGCTGGATGCCTGCTCTCAGGATCAACCGGTGAAGTGGGCCGTATGTCTGTGGGCGAACTGCGAACACGACTGGTTCACGCTTTACAAGGTGTACGAAATACTTGAGCAAGCGGGAAAGACTGAAGCCGCCATAGAAGCAGGCAAATACACAAGGTCGCAATTCAACCTTCTTAAGCGCACTGCATGCAGCGCTCAAGCGGTAGGAGTCGAGGCCGCTCGACATGCGAAGCAACACCCTCCGCCGAAGAATCCTATGAGCTTGTCTGACGCTGAAAACGTGATAGCAAGCCTCCTGCGCGATTGGCTGCTTGAGCGGTTGCGGACTAGGTGAGATGCAACTCGTGTATCAATCCCTCAACCTGTAACCCCGGAAGGATAAAGAGCCCTCCTCCCCGAATATAGACCTCGGTTTGCAGTAGCAACTTCAGCTATCCGCGAGAATACGGAGTGATACCCCAATATGACTACACATACCCAGGTCTGCTCGGCGCCGGCTTATGAGGCTAGCGTCGAGCGTAATGTCATGGCCCCGCTGCGAGATGGCGTCCGGTGTGCGACCGACATCTACTTCCCGGCCCTCGACGGGGAGAAGGCCCTACGACAAATCCAACCACGCCGCGCATGGCAGATACTACGCCGAGCGTGGCTACATCGCCGCCATGCAGGATGTGCGCGGCAGGTACCAGTCCGAGGGCAGCTTCTACCCCTTCGCCCACGAAGGCCCGGACGGCTACGATGCCGTCGAATGGCTGGCCGAGCAGCCGTGGTGCAACGGCAAGGTCGGCACTATGGGGGCATCCTACGAGGCGGCGGTGCAAAGCGCCCTGGGCTCCCTCAATCCGCCGCATCTGGCGGCCATGATCGTCACCTACGGCCCGTCGAGCTATTTCCACAGCTCGATGCGGCACAACGGCCTGTTGGAGCTGCGCTTCTTTGTCTATGCGTTCAGCATGGCCGCCACGAGTAAGGAGGCGCTGGCCGATCCCGACATCAAGGCGGCGCTGGATGAGGCGAACGCGCATATTTGGGAATGGGTAGAGGCCGGGCCGATACGCACGGGCAGCTCGCCCTTGCACCTGGTGCCCTCGTACGAGCAGTGGTGCATAGACATCCTGACCCATCCCACCTATGACGACTACTGGAAGCAGCCGGGCTACGGGCCGCGACCGTACTACGATGAGCACGCGGATGCGCCGACGCTGTATGTGGGCGGGTGGTATGACAGCTACACCCGCAGCAGTGTGGAGAACTTCGTCGAGCTGAGCAAGCGCCAGAAGACGCCGGTGCACCTGCTGATGGGCCCCTGGCATCACGGCGGTGCCGGGCTTCCCTCCGCCGGCGATCTGTCATTTCTGCCTGACGGCGGCCTCTCCGACTATGAGTCCGTGCGGCTGCGCTGGTTCGACCATTTCCTCAAGGACCTGCCTACGGGCCTGGAGCAGACCAGGCCGATCAGGTACTTCCTGATGGGTGGCGGGGAGGGCCCCCAGGAGCGTGGCAAGACGATCTTCCATGGCGGCGAGTGGAAATCGGCGGATAGCTGGCCGCCGCCGGGCTGCACGCCCACACCGTACTACGTCCATGCCGAGGGTAGTCTTTCAACCGATCCGCCGTCGGATGAGCCGGAGCCGAGCAGCTACACCTTCGACCCGGCCGATCCGGTCCCGACGATCGGCGGGCATCTGTCGGCCATCGCGATACCGGCGGGCGGCTTCGATCAGCGCAATGACAGCCGCTTCCCCTTCAGCAAGGGCGCACTGCCGCTCTCGGCGCGCCGTGACGTGCTGTGCTTCACCACTGAGCCACTGGAAGAAGATGTCGAGATCGCCGGTCCCATTGTGGTCAAGCTGTGGGTCTCCACCGACGCGCCGGATACCGACTTCACCGCCAAGCTGCTGGACGTGTACCCGCCCGGGCCGAACTATCCGGAAGGCTGTGCCTTGAACATCACGGACAGCATCTGCCGGCTGCGGTTCCGCAATGGCTTCGAGCAGGAGGAACTGGGCGAGCCGGGTGAGGTGTATGAGCTGGAATTCGAGATGTATCCGAGCGCAAACCTGTTCGCCAAGGGCCACCAGATTCGTGTGGACATATCAAGCAGCAACCATCCGCGCTTCGAGGTGAATCCGAACACCGGCGGCCGTATCGGCACCGAGCGACGCCTGCGCAAGGCCGAGAACTCGCTTCATCACTCTAAATCCCATCCCTCCCACATCCTGCTGCCTGTGATGAAGAGCTGAGTAACAGCCGGCGAGATGCCCGCGCAAGGGAGAAGATAGGCCATGATCAGACACGCAGCGATAGCTTTGCTCGGATTCGCTTTAGCGACAACGCTTCCGGTCACAGCGAAGTGCTGGGGGGTAGTGCTACCTACGGTGGTTCGGGGAAAGCACAATATCCTGCTGCAGGTCAAGCCCGGCCCGCTGAGCATCACGCTGCACAAGAAGGACCTCAACATCTACGACGGCGCAGATGGCATCTCGGTCAAGGTCTTCAATGACCGCCGCGAGCAGGTCGCAACGCTTGAGATCCCCGACGACGGTAACGCGAAGAGGGGTGGCGGGATGGGTCAAGTCCAGACCACGGAAACCACCATCCAGGTCCCCAGGAACGGCACCTACCGGCTCGCCATGGAGGCGGGCGGCGATCTCATCTTCGGCATGGAGACATCCGCCGACAGCTACCTCGTCGAAGGCGTCATCGCCCTCAACGATCCATCGGTAGCAGGGCAAGTCTATTTCCGGACGCCTTCGCCAAGAGCGATCAACATTACCGTCCGCGGGCCCCACACCGGCAGCATACAGAAGATCCCGCTGCTGGACGCCAAGGGCGACACCGTTCACACCTTCGATGTTCAGAAGTCGGGCGAAGTCTATGAGTACACCGTTCCGGCCGGTGCCGGCGACCGCAGCGGCCTGTGGCATTTCGACATTCCCAGAATGGACATACATATCACGGCCCAGGCGGTAACGTACTGGACCATGGACAAAGAGGCCTACTTCACCCCCGGCGATAGCCTCTACGTGCTGGCTCCCTGGCATCCGGTCCGCTACCTGCAGCCGCAAGATGAAGCCACCGTGACCTTTACTCTGCACAATCTCACCGACCAGCCGAAGGCTTTCTATACACAGATAATAGCGGGCCTCAGTTGCGAGTTGGTTGATACGCCGGCGCCGATACAGGTCGAGCCCAACGGCACCCGGGCTCTACCCCTCAAGGTGAAGGTGGCTGCTAATGAGAAGCCCGGTGACACAACTGGCGCCCGCATTACGCTCACGGCGACCGACGACCCGGATACGATCCTGACCGCCGAATGTGAGGTCCGTATCGGAGCCTCACCAGTCAGCAAGCCGCTGCACTTGCCTATTGTCCACAAGCCCTACCAGCACGAGAACTACCTGTTCGGCTACGTCCCCCCATACTCCCCCAACCCGGTGCATTTCGACCATGCCAACCGGCCCTTTATCCGGGCCAAGCAGATGCTCCAGCTTGTCCAACAGCAGTTCCCCGAGGTGATCAGTGTCCGCTATGGCCTTGGCAAGAAGATATCGTTTGACGGCGATGACCGCGCTTACACAGTTGTCCGTGCCTACCCGCCCGGCAAGCGGAATTCCATGCGACTGCTGGCACATTCAGCCGACCACGGCAATACCTGGGGCTTCTTCAAACTCCCCGGCGGTGGCGGCTACGACATCGAGCATTTCACCGGCCACAATGATATGCAGAGCCCGCCGCCGCTACTCCACTACACCTCCACGGGTCCGCATCCGGCGCGCTGGGCTTCGATCTTCGACCTCCACTTGCTCATCCCCACCATCGTCAACGGAAAACTCCAACTCACCGAACCGCTCCTCATCTCGGACAACTGCATCGGCGCCTGCCAGCACTCCGGCGGCCCCGCCTCACTGGCTACCCGCGACGGCAAGACCCATATCGTCTGGGGTGAGACGACACCTGTGGACGAGGATGCCCCCGGTGTCCCGACCTACTGCGCGACCTATGACCATGCCACCGGCAAGCTTGGCGACAAGGCCTTCATGGCCTACGCACCCCCTGCCAATGATGTGCACAATGCACCGGCGATCTGCCTTGACAGCGAGGGCTACCTCCATGTCCTCACCGGGGCTCATGGCGCGCCCTTTCATTACACGCGTTCCCTCAAGCCCAATGACGCCTACAGCGGCTGGACCGAGCCGGTTGAGGTGCTCACTACCGGGTCCATCAGCGACAACACCGATGCAGACGGCAACGGCCGACAGACCTACATCTCCCTGCTCTGTGACCCCGAGGATACCTTGCACATTGTCTATCGCCAGTGGCGCTCCCGCGTGGACGATTATCACGGCGAGAATCTCTACGGCGCGCTGTCGTACCAGACCCGGCCCAAGGACGGGCCCTGGAGCGAGGCCAGGCCGATTGTTGTACCTCCGGTCTCCGGCTATTCCATCTACTATCACAAGCTCACGATTGACCGCCGGGGCAATCTCTGGCTGGCTTACCAGTACTACAGCGGCGATGAGATCTACCGCAAGAGCTTCCTGGCCCACAACCCGCACCACACCCTCATAGTCTCCAAGGACCTCGGCACCACCTGGAAACTCGCAGAGACAACCGACTTCCTGGAGGCGCTGAAGTGACCCGAAGGGGGTTGTGCCGCCGCACCTGAGCCCACCTCAACCTGGAACCGCCGGAGGATAAGACCGCATGTTCGCGGAATACTCCTCCGGCGTTTCATTCAACCCACCAACGGAGGCTGCTCACATGTCACTGAAGATTGGCGTTGTCGGTGCCGGCAGAGGTTGCGGACCGGCAGGAGTCTTTGCGCGTCACAGAGATTGCGAACTCGTCGCGCTGGCTGACCGCAATCCCGACCGCCTCGCCGAAGCTGCCGGTCGCCTCGATGTCCCGCACACGTATTCCGAACTCGACGATATGCTTGAGACCGACATTGACGTCGTATTCGTGGCCACTCCTGCTCCGGTCCATGCCGAGCATTCCATCGCCGCATTGCGCGCCGGCAAGCATGTCATGTGCGAGGTCCCGGCGATGCCGACTATAGAGTCCGGCCGCGAGCTCGTCCGGGCCGTCAGGGAGACCGGCCTCAAATACAGCTTCGCCGAGAACATGTACTATTACCCCTACATCGGCACCTACGAGCGCCTTATTCAGGACGGCGACCTTGGTGAGATCGTCTATGCCGAGGGCGAGTACATTCATAACTGCGAGAGCCTGATGGAAGGCCGGCCCGACGGCCTCGGCGGCGGACTCGACGGCGGCCTCACATGGCGCGCCTCCCTCCCACCTATCCTCTATTGCACGCATGACCTCCAGCCGCTGCTCCGCATGTTCCGCGACCGTTGCGTCACTGCGGTCGGCATGAACACCGGCAGTCGCAGGCGGCCCGACTTCGGCTGCATAGACATCGGCGTCGGCCTCTTCAAGACTGCCAAAGACATCACCATCAAGCAGCTTTGCGGCTTCTCGGTCGCCAAGGAGCCGGCCCATCACTGGTTCTGCATCTACGGCACGAAGGGAAGCATCGAGCAGGGACGCGGCTGCAGCGGCCTGGCAGCTTCCCATTACCTCTACCTCGAGGACCGCTATGACAACTACCAGGCCCCCGTCAAGCTCGACATACCACCCAACCACCCTGGCGCACCGCCCGAGGCCACACTTGGCGGCCACGGTACCAGCGAATACTTCATGGTGGATGACTTCGTCCAGTGCGTTCTCAATGACACTGACCCGCCCATAAATGTCTATGAGGCTTGCGACTGCACATTCCCGGGCATCTGTGCGCACATCTCGGCGGAGAACGGCAGCGAGCCAGTGGAAGTACCGGATCCGAGGGAATGGTAGTCCTCACCCGCTAGCACAATTAAGGGAGGCATGAGATTATGTCACTGAAGATTGGTGTAGTCGGATTGTTTCGAGGGTTAGGGCCGGCCAGCGTTTTCGCCCATCACAAAGACTGTGAGCTCTACGCGGTGGCCGACCACAATCTGAACAAGGCACAGGCGGCGGCAAAAGAGTTCGACGTGCCCAACGCCTACGGCAGCTTCGAGGAGTTGCTGGGAAGCGACTGCGACGCAATATACATTGCCACGCCGCTGCCGCTGCATGCCGAGCAGTCCATCGCGTGCCTGGAGGCCGGCAAACACGTGCTGGGCGAGGTACCGGCGGTCTATAGCATCGAGGAAGCCCAGGCGCTGGTGGCGGCGGTCAAGGCCAGCGAGGCCAAGTACAGCTTCGCCGAAAACATGAGCTACTTTCCCTGGGTGCAGACCTACCGCCAGATAGTCGAGGCCGGCGAACTGGGCGAGATCATCTACGCCGAGGCCGAGTACGTGCATCCATACGAGGAAGGCATGGTCCGGCAAGCGGACGGTGCCGGCGGCAAGCAGGGGGAACTGGCATGGCGGGCGAGTATGCCGCCGATCTACTACTGCACCCACGACCTGGGGCCGATCATCCAGATGTGCGACGACCGCTGCGTCACCGCCGTCGGGATGCACACCGGCAACCGCCGCCGCCCGGACATCGGCTGCATTGATATGGAAGTCGGCCTGTTCAAGACCGCCAAGAATGTGACGCTCAAGCTGCTGTGCAGCTTTTCGGTGGCCAAGCAGCCCCCACATCACTGGTTCACCATCTACGGTACCGAGGGGCAGATCGAGTCATCGCGTTTCGGGAGCGTCACCACGGCCAGCCCGCACCGGCTGTACCGCGAAAAGTACGATAGGCTCGGCGGGCCGATGCTCTTCGACTGTGACGCCGACCACCCCGGCGCGCCGCCTGAGGCACTGACCGGCGGACACGGCAGCAGTGAGTACTTCATGGTGGACGATTTTGTCCAGTGCATCATCAATGACACCGACCCGCCGATTGATGTGTATGAGGCTTTGGACATGACGCTTCCGGGCATCTGCGCGCACATGTCGGCCGAAGCGGGGAGCGAACCCGTCGAGGTCCCCGACCCCAGAGATTGGTAGGTCTGTTGCAGGGACGGAGCCGAACACGGAGGCGGAACGGATGTCTATGAGATGTCAATGGATGTGGCTGTTGATTCTCGTGGTCATAGTGGTGTGGGGCGCGACGCTGTGCTGCGCCGACAAACTGACCTTCCTCGACAAGCACCCGCCACTGAAGGCACAACTCCTCCAGTGGGAGTCCGAAGCGCCGGACGAAGAGAAGGCGTATATAGCCATACTGCGGACCGGCAGCGCGACCGAAAAATCTGACACCGTGACCGAGATGGGGCGCAAGGGCTTCAGGGGTAAAGGGTCCATACTCGCGTTGCTGGAGACATTGTGCGATAGAACGCCCACTAAGAGCACCCACTCATGGATAGACAGTGGGCCGGCGCCTACATCGCCAGCTCAGGAAGCCGCACAGGCCCTGGGCCGAATGGGCGAGCCGGCGTTTGCACCCCTCCTGGCTGCATTGGCGGATGAGTCCGAGGTCGTTCGGGTGGGCGCGGCGGAGGCATTGGCCGAAGCCCGCGATAGACGAGCTGTCGAGCCGCTTCTCTCTATATTCACGGATCACAGTCCGCAGGTGCGGGAGGCCGTGGCCCGGGCACTGGAGGAACTTCGCGATCAGCGCAGTGTCCAGCCACTGATCGCCGCCTTGCAGGATGACAATAGCGGTGTCGTATCGGCGGCCGCGAACGCGTTATCCGAACTGGGCAACCCGCAGGCTGTTGAACCTCTCATTGCTGCCTTGCAAGATGATGATAGCGATATTCGCAGAGCTGCGGCCTATGCGTTGCGCGATGTCGGCGACGAGCGGGCTATCGAGCCGCTCATCGCCGCATTGAGGGATGAAGATAGCCGCGTTCGCAGAGCTGCCGCATTCTCAGTGGGCTGGCTGGGGGACGAGCGAGCGGTAGAGCCGGTTATCGCCGCACTAGATGACGAGGATAGTGATGTCCGCAGGTGCGCGGCCGGGGCACTGTACTGGCTTTGTGACATACGGGCACTGCAGCCGCTGACAGTCGCGCTAAAAGATGAAGATTGGAGGGTGCGCAGTTCCGCAGCGGGCGGGCTGGGCAAGCTCGGGGACCCGCGGCCGGTCGAGCCGCTCATAGTCGCATTGAAAGATGAAGCCAGCCGTGTACGCTCCGCAGGGGCGGGAGCACTGGGGAGGATCGGGGACTTGCAGGCGGTCGAGCCAGTAATGGCAACCTTGGAGGATGAGGACAAGGACGTGCGGCGGTGTGCGGCATCGGCATTGGGCGAGCTTGGCGACCCCAGGGCCGTGGAAGCCCTCATCGTCGCGTTGAGGGATGAAGATAGCGATGTCAGCAACGCTGCGGCTGCGGCATTGGCCGCGATTGGGGATCCCCGTGGCACCGAGCCTCTGGTAGCAGCCTTCAAGACATGCAAAAGGGATGACAGATTCCACGCCAGCTACGCATTGAGCCACATCGGCGATCCGCGCGCGCTGGAGCTACTCGTCGGCGTCATGAAGGATGAGGACGAGAACCTCCGCTATCAGGCGGCGAGGGCTCTGGCCTACAACGGCAGTCCCCAGGCGGCAAAGCTACTGATCGGTGTGTTGCAGGACGAGAATGAGGACGTCAGAGTGCGGCGTGTCGCTGCCAGTGCCCTGGGCGACATCGCCGACCCCCAGGTAGTTGAGGCACTTATCACCGCCCTGAAGGACCCGAGTTTTGAGGTACGCGTGGCCTCCGCGTGGGCGCTTGGCAAGATCGGCGATCCCCGCGCAATGGAGCCGCTCATGGCGGCCACCAACGATGACCAGAAGGAGGTCCAGAATTCCGCCGTGCGCGCGCTGGGGAACATCGGCGATCCGCGGGCGATTCCGTACGTGCTGCCATTCTTGGGGTCCGGCGACAAGTGGCGGAGCTTCAGGTCAGCGGAGGCGTTGGGCAAGCTTGGCGACACGCGTGCACTCGAGCCGCTGCTGGCACACGTAGTTGCAGGCTCGCAGTTCTGTCAGAGAGCGGTGGAAGCGCTCGGCGCACTCGGGGACCCGCGTGCCGTTGAGCCGCTTATCATGCTATTGAACCAGCAGCCTCTCTTCATCCGCGTCACTGCGGCAAAGGCACTAGCGGAGATCGGGGGCCGCCGGGCCATCGAGTCGCTCATCCCAGCGTTGGATCGCGACGACCCCTCTCTCTTTCCGACGGCGGCGGCGGCGCTGGCCAAGTCTGGCGACCGCCGCGCAGTCGAGCCACTCATATTCGGCTTAAGGGACAAATACGGCGGAGTGCGCCGTCCAGCGGCGGAGGCCTTGGGCAAGCTGGGCGACCCACGCGTCATCCAGCCTCTCCGGTCCCGCTTGGTGGTAGAGAAGCTGCCGGTCGTGCGGGAGGCCATCGAGGCGGCTTTGGTCGAGCTAGAGGGCCAGCAGTAAGCGGGCAAGGAATCCTGAACCTACAGAGGGCGGCAAGATCAGCCATGAATTCCAGAGAACGGATACAGAGGGCACTTGAGCACCAGGAAGCGGACAGGGTTCCGCTGGATTTAGGCTCGACTCCGGTAAGCGGGATTGCTGCCAGCACCTTGTCGAAACTGCGGCTGGCGCTAGGCCTCGACAAGCCCGGTGACCGCGTGAAGGTGAATGAACCGTACCAGATGCTCGGCGAGGTGACCGACGATTTACGTGAGGCGATTGGCATTGACACCGTCGGCGTCGGCGGCAGTAAGACCCTCTTTGGCTTTGAGAACCGCGACTGGAAGGAGTGGGAGCTATTCGACGGCACGCCGGTCCTGGTGCCGGACGGCTTCAACACCAATCCTGAGGACAACGGCGACATCCTGATGTACCCCGAGGGGGACGAGTCTGCTCCGGCAAGCGGGCGCATGCCGGCAAGCGGCTACTATTTCGACACTATCATCCGCCAGCTCCCGATTGAAGAGGACAAGCTCGATCCGCGAGATAATCTGGAGGAATTCTCGCCAATAGACGAAGCAGAACTCAATTGGATCGTCGGGCAAACGGATAGCCTGTACGCCCAAAGCGACTATGCGCTGGTGGCCTGCTTCTGGGGTACAAGCTTCGGTGACATAGCTCTCGTCCCCGGGCCATTTCTGAAATATCCCAAGGGCATCCGCGATGTCGAAGAGTGGTACATATCCACCCTCACCCGCCGAGATTACGTGTACGAGGTATTTCAAGGCCAGTGTGAGATCGCCCTGAGGAACCTGGAGAAGATTGCCACGGCCATCGGGGAGCGCGTCCAGGTCCTGATGGTAACCGGTGCGGACTTTGGCACCCAGCGCGGGCCCTTCCTATCCGTTGACGCGTACCGGGATCTGTTCAAGCCGTTTCACAAAGCAGTCAACGAGTGGACCCACAATAACACTACGTGGAAGACCTTTATCCACACGTGCGGTGGGGTCGAGCCGCTGATTGAAGACTTCGTTGATGGGGGCTTCGACATCCTCAATCCGGTGCAATGTTCGGCGGAGGGGATGGAGCCGCAGCACCTGAAGCGGGAATATGGCGACCGGCTCACCTTTTGGGGCGGGGGCGTGGACACTCAGCGGACTCTGCCCTTCGGGAGTCCGGAAGAGGTGCGCAAGGAGGTGCTGGAGCGCCTGGAGATCTTCGCGCCCGGCGGAGGCTTCGTCTTCAACACCATCCACAATATCCAGCCCAATACGCCGGTCGAGAACCTTGTAGCGATGTTCGAGGCCCTGCGGGAATTCGCACCGTAACACAACCTCCATAACCGCCGGCGAGGAGATGTGAAATGAAAGAGCTCAGGAAACAGGCCGCGGCGCGCCAGCGCCGCATCATCATGAACAACGACGGCAATGAGGTGGTCTATCGCTGCGAGCAGGTGACGGACCAGGAGGCTATGGTCGAGGAGATCCTGCGGCATCACACCTCGCCGCTACAGGGCTCGCAGGTGGACACAATATTCTACTGCGACTGGAGCTCCGGCTTTGGCCTGTTCACTCACCAGAGCAACATTGCAGAGGTCTTTACCACCAGAGAAGGCATCTTCGAACACAACCTCACAGCCGACCTCATCGCGTCAGGCACCGATCCGCTGGAGATCATGGTGGACTATTGCCACCAAAGCGGCATCGAGATATTCTGGTCAATGCGAATGAACGACGTGCATGACGGGCAGGTGCAAGATGGGGAGCTGTACTACCCGCAGCTTTTCCCCCAGTTCAAGAATGGCCACCCCGAGTACCTGTTCGGCAGCCAGGGCCAGCGGCTACCCGGCGTCGGCGAGAGCAGGGCATGGTCGGCGGTGGACTATGGCCAGGATGAAGTGCGCGAGCGGGCGTTTGCCATCATCGAAGATGTCTGCCGCCGCTACCAGATAGATGGCATCGAACTGGACTTCTTCCGCCATTGCCTTTTCTTCAAAGAGGTGGCTTACGGCGAGCCGCTGACTCAGAAACACCTCGACAAGATGACCGAGTTCGTGCAGCGGGTGCGCGGGATGGCGGACGAAGTCGGGGCCAGTCGTCAGCGGCCGATTCTTATCGCCGTCAGAGTACCCGACTCGCTGGGCTACTGCTCCGCAGTCGGCCTTGATCTGGAAACGTGGCTGGCACAAGACCTGTTGGACCTGCTCATTCCCAGCGGCTATTTTCAGCTCAATCCGTGGAATTACAGCGTCGAGCTGGGGCACAGCTACGGGGTGCAGGTGTACCCATGCCTGAGCGAGTCGCGGGTCCAGGGCCGGCCTGATGCAGAATGGCAGGACGACATTCGCAACCAGACGGAGTCCATGCGGGCGCGGGCTGCCAACATCTGGAATTCCGGGGCCGACGGGGTCTATCTGTTCAACTACCACCACATATTCAAGCCCACCGCGAGCATCTGGCGTGAACTCGGCGATCCTGAGACTCTGCAGCCGCTGGAGAAGGTTTACCATGTGACTGTGCGGGGGGACCGCGCGGTAAGGTCCTACCTGCGCGACGGCGAGGAGTTCATAAACGTGCCCACCTTGTCACCCGATCATCCCATTGAACTTACCGCCGGGGAAGCCGCCGAGACGACACTGGCCTGCGGCGAGGACGTGGAGGATGCGACGGAAAAGGGCCTCAAGCCTGGTTTGCGCCTGAGGGTGTGTGTGGAAGGCCTCGACAAGGCGAGTCACTTGCACGTAAGCCTGAACGGCCAGCCGCAAGGTGACGGGACCCTGGCAGACGAATGGCTGGAGTTTGCGGCCGCGCCGACGCAGCTTCAGCGCGGTGACAACGATATGGCCTTCCAACTTGCGCCGGATGCGGGACAGCCGGTGACCATCAAGGACCTGCAGTTGTGGGTCACACACGATTAGCCGCCCCGGTCAACGCGCCTGAAGGGGCCTCAATCTGTGTGTCTTGAAAGGAAGAAATCAGATGAATCACGATAGTGCGGAGGCAGTCCGGGTGTGCCTGCCGATCGAGGAGTTACCCTACGGCGAGGTCGCACCGCCGCTGGAACTAGACCACGAATCCTGGGCGGTCCTGTCCGGCTGGGACGACCCATTGGCACCTCGTGCCGGATGCAGGCTGCCTTCGGGCAAGACGCGGATAGATTATGATGGCATACCGGCCATCGAGTGGCACAAGGACAACGCAACTGAGCGCCCGCTGGCCCTGGGCAACGAACGAGCGCTTACCACCGGTGAGCCGACGTGGCGCGAGTACATGGTGGAGTGCCGGCTGCAGGCGCTGGAGACGCACGCCGGACCGACCAACGACGGCTGGTTCATTGACGTTGCGCGGGCCGGGATCATCTTTCGCGCCGAGACCATCCGCCGGCATTACTACTTCTGTCTGGAAGCGCAGCGACGGCTGGTGCTGTATCGGCGCATTGATGATGAGTGGTTCGAGCTCGCGGCCCAGGACGTGGATTACCTGGCACTGTTCGCTTACAATCAGCCCGAGCAAATCGTGACGCTGCGTGTCGAGTTGGATGGCGATGGCATCCGCGCCGTCTGCCCGGAGCTTGAGGTGGACTTCCGCGTCACCGACACCATGATCCGCAGCGGCAAGGTCGGTTTTCGGGCCCTTGGCGCGTGCCGCCTGTTCGATCTTTCCATCTTGATGACCGAATCGCAGGAGCGCGTCAACGAGCGGCTGGCCGGCCGGTTGCACCGACAAACGGAGCGCCTCAGCGAGTCAGTGCCGACGGAAACACAGGTAGACGAAATTGAGCTGGCGGACGGCTACAAGCTGGTCCAGGCCTGCGACGTGTGCCGGCCGGGCCGCAACGATCTGCTGCTGCGCGGCCCTGGCGGACTGCTGGCGACCACGTTCGACGGGCAGGAGCTGTGGCGCGTCGAAGAAACGGTGAAGGATTTCAGAGTGACCGGCGATGCGGTTGACGGTTCGCGGCGTATCTATGCCCTCGTCGGGGAGCAACGCGCCGACCACGTGACCAGTGTCCGCGGGCGGGAGCATCTCGCTGCGGTTGCCGACGAGATCATCTCCATACAGGGGGCCACAGGCAATATCATCGGACGGACGCCGCTGCCGGACGATCCACATGTGGACAAGGTGCAGCCATATCTTTTCGCGATTGAGACCGGCCGGCTGGAAAGCGACCGCGATGTGGACTTCGTCCTCCGCCACTGTCGTAGCGACATGGAGGGCGGCGGCAACGATCTGTGGGCATTCGACGGCGACTTGAACCTGCTGTGGCATCAAACTGTCACCCCACCGTACGGTCACGGCGGGGCCGTCCATCTAGTGGACCTCGATGGCTCCGGGCGGTCGGAAGTCATCGCCGGCGGTACAATCATCACGGCTGATGGCGACATACTTTCGGTTCACGATATGAGCGATGAGATGCCGCGGATTTGGGGCGCGGGCCATTACGATGCCGTCGTTGCCGGGAACTTCGCCGACGACCCCGAGCGCGACCCCGTAGTCTTCCTGATAGCCGGCAGTGCGGGCGTGTATGTCATGAACCCATTCAACGGACGCACGCGCGCCGTCCATCCCGTCGGTCATGCGCAGTGGGGGAAGCCGTGCAAGGTGCGCGACGACATGCCGGGACAGCAGGTCATGGTCGGCACGCGGTGGAATAACTTCGGGATCCTGACGCTGTTCTCCGGAATCGGCGACCGGCTGTGGTCAATCCAGCCCGACTACGTGATCGAGGGCACCATGCCCGTCCAGTGGTGCCGTGAAGGGCCGCAACACATCTGGGTGAACACCTCCCGCGACGGCCAGGGGCTTTACGACGGAGAGGGCCGGCTGGTTCTGCCGCTCAATAGCATCCGACAGCTTTGGGCCGAGGGCCTATTGTTCTGGGATGTCGCCACGCACGTGGTCTCCCGTTCACCGGACGAGGCTGACCTGCTGGGCGTGCAGGTAGGCCGGCGCCTGATGCTGTTCGGGGCGGAGGCGTAA
>JALGTY010000562.1 GCA_029821145.1 Candidatus Zipacnadia bacterium | reverse complement strand
AGAGGGGCAGGGGGTGAGGGCGTTGCCGTTGCCTTTCGGACTGTGTATGTCAATAGGTAGCTGCCACCGTCGGCGGTTCCAATCATCTGCCCGTAGGTCGGGCTTTCTAGCCCGGCGCCGTTGCCGTTCTCCCCTCTCCCTGCGGGAGAGAGGCAGGGGGTGAGGGCGTTGCCGTTGCCTTGCGGAGGGGCCGCATACGAGGCGGAAGCGCAGCTTCCGCCGAGAATCCGGCCCAGCCGTTAGAAAAATCTGCATAACTACAGTGGAAGCCCGAGCCACGCGTCTATATGAAATGGGCGGGCTAGTTGGTCTGCCAGGTTGTTCTGGCGCGATGGGCCTGCTCCGGCGTCGGTGGGACATCGCCCAGAAGCAGCGGGTCATCGGTGTCTGCCATCCACTGTTGAACCATACCGGAAAGCTCGGCGAGCACCTCGGCGTACTCGGAGTCCCCGGCGACATCATTCATCTCCAGCGGGTCCTTTTCGAGGTCGTAAAGCTGGTGCTCGGGGCGCCGCGGTGTATAGTATTCCCAGGCCATTTCCTGACCGGCCTTGCCGTTCCATATATCCAGGGGCATGAATACCAGCGGCCGGTCGCCGAAGTTGCGGATGTACTTGTATTTCTCGGTGCGGACCGAGCGCATCGGGTTGTAGCGGTCATGCCAGGTCATCTCGGTGAAGATGTGATCGTGCGGCTGGTACTCCTGGCCGGTCAACAGCGGATAGAAGCTGCGGCCGGCGATGCTGTCGGCCTCCGGCCCCCCGACCATTTCCAGCAGCGTCGGCATGAAGTCACAGTTGATGAGCAGCTCGTCGTATTGCTTGCCACCCTCGATTGCGCCAGGCTGGTGCATGATAAGTGCGGTCGCGATGCCGGGGTCGTAACAGGTGCCCTTGGCTCTGGGCATCGCCGTGCCGTGGTCGGTGGTGAAGATGAAGAGCGTGTTTTCTTCGAGGTCGGTCTCCTGCAGGGCGGCCCTGACTTCGCCGACGACCTCGTCAACAACCCGGACCAGACCATTGAGGCCGGCGGTGTCCTCGCGTATGCCCGGCCTATCAGGCAGCCACGCCTGGATTTGCACCGTGTCCGGATCGTCCATCGGGTAGCCCTCGCGGTGGTACGGACGGTGCGGCTCGCCGAAGCCGGCGGAGATATGCAGGGGCTTGTCGCCGGGATTGGCCGCGTGCTTACGCAGGAATTCTATCAACTCCGCGCCGACGACTTTGGCCTGGCTCTGTTCGGGGGAATGCAGGTGCTGGTAGCCGAGCTTTGACGCGTCCGAATGCTCGTGCTGGTGCCCGAAGAGGTGGGTCTCGTAGCCCGCCTCGTTCATGTACATCGGTAGTGTCTTTTCGCCGAAGTGAAACTCCCAGCCGATGTGGGCCAGGCCCATCTCGCCATTCTGGTGCGGGTAGCGGCCGGTCATGATGCTGGCGCGGCTTGGCGAGCATTGGGCGGCGGTGCAGAAGTAGTTGTTGAACCGCACGCCATCAGCGGCGAGTCGGTCCATGTTCGGTGTGTCCACACCGGCCCCGTAACAGCCGATATGCTGGCCGATGTCGTGGACGATGATGTAGATGATGTTGGGTCGGGCGTTTGCTGCCATACGATTGCCTCCAATGGTACTAGCTTTGCCAGCCAGCTACTTCGCGCAGCCAGTGAGGATATCCTCCAATGTTGGCGGGTGTCACGGCTTCTCAGTTGAGGAAAGAGGAGGATGTCACCCACGCCTGACCCACTCCTCTGGCGCGGGTACCCCTGGGTACCCGCATAGCGCCGTCCTGGACGACAGGCATCCTTGCCTGTCGAGGCTTGGACAGCCAAGGGTATCTGTTTAGCGTATTCAGCCAACTAACCTCTGACGCGTGCTGAGCTTTGTGCTGTTCCCAAAGCTCAGGTGAGAACTGAGGATGCCGAGCATCCTCAGTTCTCAGCTTCCAGCCCGAGTCACCATCGGCAAGCTCCACGCTAAACACATACGCCAAGGATGGCTGTTCTCCATGTTTTTCAATAATCTCCTGTTCTACCGACGATTCGTACACGCACTCGTCGGTTGCGGGCGCTGCGGCGAGTATGGTATAAGATAGTGACATGAGAAGTCCGGCAACCTCGGACTTTCGCGAGAAGCTTCTGCCAGGCGAAGAATGTGGGCGTATTGAGCCACTGGACGCATTATTGACAAGCCAAGGAGCAGGATGAATGGCTCGCAGAGTTGATCCACAAACACTGCGCGACATGAGCCCGAGCCGGCATGGCGCACGCGGCGCCGGCTGGACGGTGCGGGATACCAGCGGCCAGACCTGGGGGCCGTTCAGTCCCTCGCGGCTGCAGCGGCATGTCATTGAACGGCGTATTCACCCCGACTGGTACGCGTCTGACGGTTTCACACAGCACACGGTGCGCGATGTGATCTGGCAGGCGGTGCGGGAAGTGCGGGCCCAGCCACCAGCCTCACAAGCAGGCGACGGACGGGTCTGGACGGTACAAGATCCGAATGGTCGGAACTGGGGACCCTACAGCCCGGGCTGGCTGCTGCGATATCTGATAGAGGGGCGCATACGCTCCGACTGGCAGGCCTCTGACGGCGTCCGAAGTTGTGCGGTCTTGGAGGCGCTCGGGCACCCGGAGCAGTCGCCCCAGCAGCAGGGCATCCCACATGATATATCGTGCCCGAATTGCGGGGGCCTGATCCGGGCCGGCAGTGCAAGATGTCCGTACTGCCGGACTGATGTCAGGTCTTTCTGGCAGCCAGAACAGACGGAGCAGCACTCTCCCCCACAATTCGCCCATGTGCCTTGCCCCGGGGACTGTGGGGGAACGATACTAGTGCCCATCGAGAAGGCGACCCGACAGGTGTCCTGCCTGGACTGTGGTGCGAGCTACGACTGTCTAATCGGTAAAGTGCGGACAAAAGGTGGGTATGTTATATGGGAAAAGCACCACAACGACGACGGAAGCTATTCTTCTGCCCCCACATCCACAAAAAAATGGCAGATAAGATACGATGAAATCAATACCGGGGACGGGGAAGCGTTGTTGGATTGCGTTGTTGGATTTCAGGGGCACGATAGATATTGTAGTCAAGCCCGGCGACATCTTCATCTGTCTGCGGCATCCCACCTCACACCGCATCCGCAGCTTTTCGAACGTGAACCTGGAAAGAGACTGGAAAGTTGCCGCCGGGGTTGGGTGCCTGCTCAGCGTGCTCGCCATCGGCATTGTCATCGCTTTGCTTGCGCTGCTTTGAGCACGCGAGCACATCCCACCCGTCAGAGACTCATTGAGAAAACAATAGTGTATTCACTGGCAGTAAGAATCACTCGGCCACGGAGGCAGGTATGAGAATCGCGTACGGGACCTATGCAATGCCCGACATGCCGCTGGAGGAAGCTTTGCCGACACTGGCTGAGATGGGGTATGACGGAGTAGAGATCTTCATTGGCCCCAAGCACGTCGGTGCGACGCTGGAGCAAATGGACGCCGCCCGCTGCAGCAAACTGCGCGACCTGCTGCAGACCCATGGCTTGGGCATGCCGGCTTTCATGGTAGCGGGGAGCGTCTATAACCCAAGCGCCGCAGAGCATCGGGCCAGGCTGGAAGAGATGCGGGTCTGCACGCAACTGGCCCGCGATCTGGGCATGAGGGAGCCGCCGGTTCTGGCTTGCGGCTTTGGCGGACGGTCGGATGATTGGGACAGCATGAAGGGTCGAATGATCGAGCAACTGCACGACTATGCCGAAGTGGCAGAGCAGGAAGATTTCATCCTGGCCGGGGAGGCTCACTGTGGTGCTGCCCTTGATCGCTCGGAGCGGATCGTATGGCTGCTGGACACCGTCAACCACCCGCGCGTGAAGCTCCATTTCGACATCGTGCATCTGTTCCTGGCTGGTGAGCCGATTGAGGACGCCGTGAGAGCTCTGGTGCCCTACACCGCTCACACCCACATCACGGACGCGCGCAAGCATGAGGATGGGAGCTTCGATCTGCTGCTGCTTGGCCGGGGCGACCTGGATACCGTAACGTATCTGCGCGCGATGCACCAGGCCGGCTGGGATGACTTCATCACGCTCGAGGTCAGCGCCAGGATTTGGTCACGAGCTGACTACGATGTCATGGAAGCCGCCAGATCATCCTATGAGACGCTGAACGCCGCGTTCGCAGAGGCCGGCGTTCCGCGCGGCTGAGTTGCGGCGTCGAGTTGCCTTTGAGCAAACACTTCCCTTCTGAAGGGGGCCAAACCATGGAGAAAGTTCTGTTGGTCATCGGCGATGCTGCAGAGGTTACGGATACGCTGTATCCCTACTACCGCATCCCGGAGGACGGCTACGAGATCGTAGTGGCCGGGCCGGAAAAGCGCGTCTATCATCTGGTGCAGCACGATGTGCACCCGGATTGGGACATTACCGTGGAGTCGAAGGGATACAACTTCGCATCCGACATCGCGTTTTGCGACGTGAGTGCCGATGAGTACCTCGGCCTGGTCGTCTCCGGCGGGCGTGCGCCGGAGTACCTCCGCTACGACGAGGACTTGATGCAGATGACGAGGGATTTTGCGGCAGCAGGGAAGCCCATTGCATCGGTCTGCCACGGCATCGAGATACTTGCCAAGGCTGGAATTATCGAGGGCAAAACGGTCACGACGGTAGCGAAATGCCGCTATGATGCACAAGTCTGCGGGGCGACTTATGTGGACGAGCCGGTGGTGGTGGATGGCAACATTGTGACCGCACGCACCTTCCACGATAACACACAGTGGATGCGCGAGTTCATGAAAGTGCTCAACGCGGCCCGCGACGCCAGGCAAACCCAGTCCGAATAATTCACAAGACGCGTGGGCACCCACGGCTCTGCCGTGGGTCAGCCTGACCTGCGTGTCCGCCGTAGCCTTGGCGCAGGCGGGCGCCTGG
>JALGTY010000095.1 GCA_029821145.1 Candidatus Zipacnadia bacterium | reverse complement strand
CACGGGCCAGTCTCAGGTGTGTTCAGCGGGACTGAACACACCTTCGGCGGGCCCCTCCGAAAGGCAACGACAACGGCGTCGGGCTGCCCTTCGACAAGCTCAGGGCCTACGGGAAGCCTGCCCCACACCCGAGGCGTGGGTGTCCCGCCCCTCCGAAAGGCAACGACAACGGCGTCGGGCTAGAAAGCTCGACCTACGGCAGAGAGGTAGCATTGGTGAATATACCCGGCCAAGGTGTCGGCGGGGGGAAGGGAAATGCACAGAGGCGCTTACTTGCCGATGCAGAATTCGGCGAAGATGCGGTTGATTATCTCCTCCGGCAGACACTTGCCTACGATCTCGTCAAGGCTGGCCAGCGCCTCTCGCAGGTCAGCGGCGATGAACTCCTCTGAATAGCCGTTGGCCGTCGCTCCCGTGGCACGAGCCAGCGCCGCGTCCGCCTCCTGAAGCGCCACTTTATGACGGACGTTGGTGATGATAGTCTGCTCTCCGTCCCCGGTCTTCCCCTCCCAGACCGCTGAAGAGATGGCTTGCTCCAGGTCCTGGATATGCGTGCCTTCGCGGGCGGAGACCCAGACGACCGGAATAGAGGTGGCCTCAGCAACCTTACCCGAGTCGGCCACAGTCGGGAGGTCCTCCTTGTTCATCACCACGATCCCGCAAGCAGGCAGTTGGGCGAGCAGTTTGAGATCATCTTCCTGCAGCGGCTCGGAGGTATCTATCACCAAAAGCACGAGATCCGCCTCGGCCATCGCCTGACGGCTGCGATTGACCCCCTCCGCCTCGACGATATTGCTGGTGTCGCATAGCCCGGCGGTATCGGCCAGCGTCACCGGTATGCCGTTGATGTTGAGGGCATCCTCGATGACATCGCGGGTGGTACCGGGGACTTCGGTGACGATAGCGCGGTTGGTGCGCAGCAGAGCATTAAGAAGGCTGGACTTGCCGACATTGGGGCGGCCGACGATGGCGACTTTGAGGCCCTCGCGGAGAATCCGCCCGTGCTCGGCGGTTGCCAGGAGAGCGCCGATCTCTTCGCGCAGGCCGGCAATGCCTTTTGCAATGTCCGCCCCTGTGATCATCTCGATGTCCTGGTCGGTAAAATCAATGGAGGCCTCGATACGGACCAGCAGTGAGATGATGTTTTCGCGGAAAGTGTTGATGGCTTCGGACAACCGGCCGGCGAGTTGAGCGATGGCGGCCTTCTGGCTCTGCTCGGTTTGCGCGTTGATAACATCGGCGACCGCCTCGGCCTGTGCCAGGTCAATGCGGCCGAAGTAGTAGGCGCGCTTGGTGAATTCGCCGGGGTCGGCCAGCCGCGCGCCGCTGTTTATCACCAATTCCAGAGTGCGCCGCAAGGGCACAATGCCCCCGTGGCAGTTGATCTCTACCACGTCCTGAGTCGTGTAGGTGTGCGGGGCGCGCATGACGGTGAGTATCACCTCATCTACAATGTGCTCACCGTCAACCACGTGGCCATAGCATGTGGCAAAGGAGCGCTGCGTAAGCGGGCTACGGCTTCGATTCGCAGGCCGGAATACCCTATTGGCCAATTCCACCGCCTGCGGGCCGCTGAGGCGCACGATGCCGATGCCGCTACGGCCGGGAGGTGTGGATATGGCTACGATTGTGTCCTGGAAACGGGCGATGTCCATTTGGCTATATTGTGAGGCTTTTGGGCCTGGTTTGCAAGAGGCGGACTGCGGTGCCGACATAGTATCAAAGGTAATTACTCACCTTGTGGCCTGCAAAGGAAATGCATATGCAAGGACGCCTGTCATCCAGGTTTCTTATGGACAGGCAGGGATGGCTCTCCTCCAGGTTTGTTAGAGTGGCACGGCCCTTTTTGCTAGAAGCTGTTTCAAAACCAACGCGTTCGCGTGGCACAAGCTGGCCCGCCATCCCGTCCGCCGTAGCTTTAGCGAAGGCGGGGCTTTCTAGCCTGTGAGTCTCCGAAAACGAGGTTTTGAAACCGCTTCTAGTCTTCCTGGACGACAGGCTTCCTAGCCTGTCGAGGCCTCTCCGAACAGCAACGGCATGGACAGGCAGGGATGGCTGTCCTCCAGGACAAACTTTGGGGGGCGAGTCGCCACCTGCTGCCTTGCCTGTCCGCTCTTCTAACACCCCAAGCTGAGCAGTTACTATCAGAGATTGGCCAGCACTATGGCGACTACGGCAACAGCAATACCGGCCCAGCCCAGCTTGCCCGGAATCTCGCGCCATGCAATTGCGGCGAAAATGGTGCTGAGAGACAACCCGGCCGCGGCCAGGATGGGAAACATCACCGACGCCAGCAGTACATCAAGTGTGGCGAATATCAGGATGTTGGTCAGCGCATTGGACGTGCCCAGCAGTATGCCCCATTTGATTTCGAGGGCACCCAGCGGTGCCTTTCTGCCACGCAGCCAGGCGATGGCACACACGACCGCACCGATGGCAAAGACAACCCCCAGGTAGATGGGGCGAGCGCCGGTGAAGCCTGTCATCTGAAACGCCTTCAGCATGAGCAGCGTCATGCCATTGCACAAGAGCAGCCCGAGGAGAACTGCAATGCGCCGCATAGTGAGCGGCGCGTCACTGATACCCTTCTCCAGGCTGAGCATCGGGACGGCAACGAAAGCCAGGAGGATGCCGTATGTCTGGACAGAGCTGGGAGCCTCGTTCCAGACAACGATTGCGGCGGCCAGAGGTATCACCACAGCGAGGCGAACCATGGCGATGGATATTGCCACGCCCCTAAAGCGCATGGCCGGCAGCAGCAGCAGGTAGATCATCACGTTGAAGCTGCCGCCAGCCAGCGCGTATGCCGCCGCTGTGGTAGCACCGTCGGGCCGACTAATGAGTCCGAGAATGCCGAAGAATATTGATGCAAAGAGGTAGTTGATCATGCCGACAGCCATGTCGTTGGCGTGACGGCGCTGGGCGGCCCGCAGTATCAGTGCGAACGAGGTGTTGGCGACAATTGTGGCAGTAAGCAATAGCATATTATATGCTCGCGGCCATTCTACCGTAGGGGACAGTCCCTAAAGGGACAGTCCCCGTATGCAGCCTATTTCAAGAAGCAGCAGCGTCTGGAAAGCCCCGCCTTCGCTAAAGCTTTCTCCTTCGCCAAGGCTATGGCGGACAGGATGGCGGGCAAGCTTGTGCCACGCGACGGAAAAGGCACCCTCACCCCCGGCCTCACCCACTGCTTTGCAGTGGGTACCCGCCTGTGGGAGAGGGGAGAACAACAACGGCAACACCGAGAGGCGAGACGTCTGTCGTACCATCTTGGGTTAGCGTGGAGTTGCGCCGCACTGGGCCGGGAATCGGCCATATTGTCATAAACATATGGGCCGGCATATGCCGGCTCCTGGATTCGATACTCTTGTTGACGACAGGTTCCCTCAGTTGCGCAGGATAACCTTCCCGACAGATGCAGGAGGATTCTTGATACCTGTGGGGAAATAGGAAAATACACGTCCAACAATACGGTAGAATGCTACTGTGGGCAAATACTTAATAAGGAAGTGTTGCGCGTAAATGCGGGAATTGACCCCCAAACAGCTTCGTAATCAATGCGATCCTCAACTATTCAAGTTCAAAACGACGGCGGAATTGGCCGACCTGGCTAAGCCGATAGGCCAGCAGCGGGCGGTTGATGCCCTGGAGTTTGCTGCGAATATTGGCAGCGATGGCTATAACGTGTACGTAATGGGACGCGTGGGCACCGGTCGCTCAGCGATTTCGCGGGAGTTTCTGGACAAGCGCAGCAAGCGGGAGCCGACACCGGAGGACTGGTGCTATGTCTATAACTTCTCCAACCCGCACATGCCCAAGGCCATCAAGCTGCCGGCCGGAAAGGGCGCGAGTTGGCAACGCGACATGGACAAGGTCATCGGCGAGCTTGTTACGCAGGTGCTGGCGGCGTTCGATAGCGAGGAGTATAACGAGAAGCGGGACGATCTCCTACGCAGCTTTCGCGACGAGCGTAATAAGGAGTTGCAGGAGTTTGAGAAAGAGGTCGAAGCGGCTGACTTTACGCTGGGGCGCTCGCCGGCGGGCCTGATCGTCGCTCCCGCTTCGGACGGGGAGGTCATGGACCCGCAGCAGTATCGGGACCTGCCCGAAGAAGAGCGCGAACAACTCGAGGAGAAGCGGCAGGAATTGCAGGGCACGCTGGCCGAGATCATGCGCCGCGGCCAGCGTGAGGAAAGGCAGACCAGGCAACAGGTACAGGAACTCGACCGCGAGGTCGCGCGGTCGGTCGTCGAGCCGCTGCTTCAGGACATCCGCAAGAAGAACAAGCACCAGGATGAGGTCCTGCAGCACCTAGATGAGATCGAGAATGACCTGCTGGACAATATCAGTTCGCTTCGCCACTCGGCTGAGGACGGCGATGAGCAGATGCGTCTTGCCGCCGCGATGGGTGTGGGGGCCGGTGCCATGCCGATAATGGAGCGCTATCGAATCAACGTCCTAGTTAACAATCAGGACCTCGAAGGCGCGCCCGTAATTATGGAATCCAACCCGACCATTGAGGCCCTCACCGGCGAGGTCGAGCACCAAACACACATGGGTGCGCTGGTTACTGACTTCACCATGATCAAGCCCGGTGCGTTGCACAAAGCCAATGGCGGCTACCTGATTCTCGAGGCTCTTCAGGTACTACAGCGGCCATTCGCCTGGGAAGCGCTCAAGAGAGCGCTC
Source organism: Candidatus Zipacnadia bacterium (assembly GCA_029821145.1). GTDB lineage: Bacteria > Armatimonadota > Zipacnadia > Zipacnadales > UBA11051 > UBA11051. The sequence goes on along the minus strand of JALGTY010000095.1, from coordinate 8,393 downwards.
AAGAGCGGACAGGTGCGCATTGAATCCTTGCGCGACCAGTTGCGCTTCATCTCTACCGTGAGTCTGGAGCCAACGCCGATACCACTCAATGTCAAGGTGATCCTGATCGGCAGCCCGCTGTTGTACTACCTGCTTTACGAGTACGATGAGGATTTCCGCAAGCTTTTCAAGGTCAAGGCCGATTTTGATACCGAGATAGACCGATCGGCAAAGACCTCCCGCCGGTTCGCCGCCTACATCGGGCAGATGTGCCGGCAGGAGGGCTTGCCCCACTTCCTACCAGAGGCGGCGGCACAGGTGGTAGAGTACGGCAGCCGCCTGGCCAGCGACCAGAAGAAGCTCAGCATCAGTTTCTCTGAGGTCTCCAATGTTGTGCGAGAGGCCGCTTACTGGGCTGCGCGCAGCAAGCGAGAGGTGGTAACCGCCGATGATGTCCGCTACGCCCTGGAGCAGCAGGCATTGCGTTCCAGCCGCATCCAAGAGCGCATCATCGAGATGACAAAAGACGGCACCATCATGGTGGATGTGGAGGGCGATGTGGTGGGGCAGATCAACGGCATTGCCGTGATGCAACTCGGCGACTACGTCCTCGGCAAACCCGGCCGCATTACCTGCCTGACCTACATGGGCCGCTCGGGAGTGGTCAACATTGACCGGGAGGCCAAGCTGACCGGCCGCATACACGACAAGGGACTGTTGACGATCAGCGGCTTTTTGGGGGAGCGCTATGGCCGCGAGTTCCCGCTGTCGCTTTCGGCCACTATTTCCTTCGAACAAATCTACGAAGAGATCGAAGGCGATTCGGCGGCTTCCACGGAGCTGTACGCGCTGCTTTCCAGCCTCGCACAGGTGCCGATCAAGCAGGGCCTCGCCGTCACTGGCTCGGTGAACCAGAGAGGCCAGGTGCAGGCTATAGGCGGGGTCAACCGCAAGATCGAGGGCTACTATGCCACCTGCAAGGCGATGGGCTTGACCGGCGAGCAGGGCGTCGTCATCCCCGACGCCAATGTGCGCCATCTGATGCTCAACGACGAAGTAATCGAGGCCGTGGCGAGCGGAGAGTTCCACATCTGGTCAGTGAAGACCATAGATGAGGGTATTGAGATACTGACCGGTGTAAGGGCCGGCAAGAGAGATAGGAACGGGAAATATCCTAAGGCCAGCATCAACGGCCGGGTAGAGAGGCGGCTGCGCGAGATGGCCGAAACGATGAGGGAATTTGGCCGGGCGCAGAAGTCCGAGGGCAAGGAAGAATAAGAGGGCCTGACTTAAGGACACATGGGGGCGGGCCGGTCGGTTCGCCCCGCTCTGTAACTACTGACCTGGTCGCTGTTGGTACGCTCAGGGCATACACGGCGGGCCGAGCCCAACGCCCGACCGTTGTTTGCCGTTCGGGCTACGGTGGACAAGCCTCACCCACTCTATTGGAGTGGGTACCCGACTGCTTCGCAGTGGGTACCCGGGGGTAGGACGCGGGCCAGTCTCAGGCATGTTCGGCAGCGCCGAACATGCCTTCGGCAGGCCCCTCCAACGGCAACGGATATGGAGTCGGGCAGGATGCCTCACCCACGCCGAAGGCGTGGGTACCCGACGGGATAATTATTGTGATGCCCGGGCTCCGCAATGAGTGAAAGACACTCCAGACAACCAAGCGGCAATATGATTCTATGCCACAATGTGAGTAGTTACCACTGGACATAGATGCAGAGCGCGAGCCGAGGGCGCATGGGATGGTGAAGGAAGCCAGCCATGCCGGAGCAGGATAAGCAGAAGATACGGGTCTCCAGACAGTGGCTGCAGCTGCTTGAAGATCTGCGGCAGGCGCCGCGTCGGGTAATGATTGTCGGGCCTAGCGACAGGGGCAAGACCACTCTGGCGGGCTGGCTGGGCGAGAGGCTGGCCGAGGTCGCCCCCACAGGCCTGGTAGATGCGGATGTAGGCCAGTCACAGATCGGGCCGCCGGCGACTGTCGGATGGCGGCTGGCGGGAAGCGTCCAGGAGCACTGTTACTTCGTCGGTGATGTCAGCCCCGCCTCTCGGCCGGCCACAGCTCTTAGCGCACTGCTGCGGGCAGTACGCGACGCCGAGGCGGCCGGCGCGGCCTATACGGTAATTGATACCACCGGCTACATTGAAGGCGATGGCGCGGTAGCCCTCAAGACCGCCAAGGTGGAGATGCTGGCTCCGCTTGACGTGCTGGTAATCGGTGACGACAGACCGGCACGCCGGTTATTGAAGTGCTGGCAGAATTTCACGCCGGCCCAGGTCAGGCATCTCAATACTCCTGACCGCCTGCAGGTAAAGACCGTGACGCAAAGGCGGCAGCACCGGCAGCAGATGTTCGCGGGGGCGCTGGCTGACAGCAACATGCGCTGGGTTAGTCTGGATGATAAGGCGATTCTCAGCTCAGCAGCCGGCCCGCAGCCCGAGGCCCCGGGCGGGCTATTGCTGGGGTTCGTTGATGAGATGCGCAGGCTGGTGTGTCTGGGCCTGCTGCAGACAATAGACCTACGGAATCATCGGCTGCTGGCGTACGCGCCCGAGGCCGCCGAAACGGCCTCCGGCATAGTATTCGGCGCAATTACACTCAACACAGCCGGAGAACAACTCAACCAGGCCGCCGCCGGAGGGAGGTAACTACTCACCTTGCCCTCACCCCCGGCCTCACCCACTCCTTTGGAGTGGGTACCCGCCTGAGGGAGAGGGGAGAACAACAACGGCAACACCGACAGGGGAGACGCCTCGACAGGCGAGACGGCTATCGTACTGTCTTCAGTTGGTTTGACACAGTCTAGAGCCACAAGGTGAGTAGTTACGGAGGGAGAATGTAATGAGCAAGCAAATGGCCGCAGAGTTGAAGACCAACGACCGGGTCTCCACCCCGTTTCTGGTCAATCAAAAGAGCCTGATCCCGTTCAAGAAAAAACCTGGCAGCTACATGAGCCTGGTGCTGGCCGACAGCAGCGGGAGCATAGTCGGCCGGGTGTGGGACAAAGCCGAGCAGCTCGACGCAGAGTTCAAAGTTGGTGACGTGATCATGGTGAAGGGCCGTGTGGATGAGTACCAGGGCGCTCTACAGCTTATCGTCGAACAGGCACGGGTGTGTGCCGATGGCGAATTCGAAAGAAAGGATTTCCTGCCCGAAGGCAAGCGGGATGGCGCAGAGCTACTGGCCGACCTCCGCCGCTTTGTTGACATGGTGCAAAATAAGTACCTGCGCCCACTGCTGGACCACTTCTTTTCCGATCCTAGTTTTGTCGAAGACTTCGCGCAGGCCCCGGGAGCGAAGGCACTGCACCATTCCCATCTTGGCGGCCTCCTGGAGCACACCGTCAGTGTGGTTAAGATTCTGCTGGCTGTGCTAGAGTGCCATCCGGAACTCGACAGGGACCTGTTGGTGTCCGGTGCGCTGCTACACGACATCGGAAAGTTGAAAGAGCTTGCCGTTGACACGGGCATTGACTACACTGACACCGGCCGCCTGGTTGGGCACATAGTGCACACCGACCGCATGGTGAATGCTGCGATAGCAGACATCCCGGACTTTCCTGAGGAGCTGGACGACAGGCTGTGTCATATTCTGCTGAGCCACCACGGTCAGAAGGAGTACGGCGCGCCGATAGTGCCGATGACGGCGGAGGCCTGCGCCCTGCACTACGCCGACAATCTCGACGCGCACGTGCAGTATTTCGGGCAGGTCATCGAGCGGGGCGCCGCCTCCGGCGACCGCTGGTCGGAATACCAGCGGCTGTTTGACCGTTACATCTACCTGGGTGGAGCAGACAGCCCGGACGAGGAATAAGAGCAACTGCTCAGGTTCTCGCTGTCTGTGTGGGCGGTTGGGCGTGGGACAGTCCCTCCAAGCGCCAATAGGGACAGACGCGAAGGCCGTTGTAGGGGCGTGATTTATCACGCCCTCAAAACCGCTGCTGATTGGGCGCAATGAATTGCGCCCCTACAACAGCATTACGGTTAGTAGGACAGGCGTCTCGCCTGTCCATGTGATGGCCTGGGGCCGCAAGCCCGATCTACGCCACGGCATTGACAGGCGAGACGCCGCACCCACTCCTTCCGAGTGGGTACCCGACCAACGACAAAGCGGCAACATGATTCCAAGCTACAAGGTGAGTAGTTGCCAATAAGATAATTGGCTCGAGGTCTTGAACCTTCTCCGCAAAGGGTACGTCTATCATGAGTACAGGGCCTACACCTGGTCTCGAACAAATACGGAGACTGGTACAGCGTGCCCAGGACGGAGAGTCCGCTGCATTTGAGGGACTTGTAGATGCGTACAAGCCGAAGATCTACAACTACGTTCTGCGGATGCTGGGTGAGCGTGAGACGGCTGAGGACGTGGCTCAGGAGACTTTTATCAAGGCCTACTCTTCACTTGCCAGTTTTCGCGGAGCGTCGTCATTTCAGACATGGCTCTATCGGATCGCCAGCAACCTGGCAATAGACAGCATACGACGGCGCAAGCACCGGCAAGCCAGTTACTCTCTGGACGAGCCGCTGGACATATCCGGCGGCCAGGTGGAGCGTGACATCGAAGACGATGCGGCCGGGCCGGAGCTGCAGCTAGAAAGCGCGCAGTTGCAGCGCAGGGTGAGTGAGGCGATTCTGGAGCTTTCACCCAAGCTCCGCACAGTGGTACTCCTGTACGAATTGCAGGGCCTGAGCTACGAGGAGATTGCTGAGATCGTAGGAGCGCCACTGGGAACAGTAAAGAGCAGACTGTTCAATGCCAGAGAGCATCTTAAGAAGATACTGGTGGATGAACGTGACTTGGAATTGCTCAGGTGAGCTAGGATGAGATGCAAAGAGGTAAGAAGACAGCTAGGGACGTACAACTACGCCGCATACGATCCCCAAGAGCTTCCGCAAGCTCTGCGGGAGCATCTGGCGACCTGTCCCTCGTGCCGGCGCTGGGTCAGTCGTACGCGCCAGGTCAGCGACATGCTCAGGGGTCTGCCCACTGACGAAGTGCCGCAAGATTTCACCCGCAGCGTCATGGCACGCCTCGACCAGGAGACAGGCAGCGTCTGGGAGGGGTGGCTGCATTGGCTGATCGGCCCGCTGAGAGCGCCCGCACCCCGAGTGCCGGCCTACCAGCTCGTGGCGGCTAGCTGTCTGTTGCTGGCACTTCTGGTCGGCGGCGCGCTGTACACCGCTCACCTCCAGCCCGCCGACATGGACCATGGAGTGGGTGTGGTGGTAGCTGACGGAGGCGGCCCCGGGCTCGCAGGCACGCCGGTTTCAGTAAGCGGCTCGAGGTTGCGCCGGATCAACGGTCAGCCCGACACGCTGAAGATAGATGACTTGATACTGCGGCATCAGAACTACGAATTGGGCAAGCCGTTCGGGCCTGATCCCGCGGTCAGGTTGGTAAGTGAGACGAGTTATTGAGTTGCACATGCGGTATAGTAACAACGTCAAAGGGCAGGCCGCACATGATTCGCGTGGATAGCCATGTGTAGTATTGTCATGCCCCAGAGATTCCAAGAACAAGCTTGCCTGAACGCAGTCGCCCTGGCGCAGTGGTTAGGGCTGCTTCTGACCGCACTGATGTTTCTGGCGGTTGGGTTGTCCCCGACGGTGGCAGACGAAGACCCCTACCGCATCATGCACAATGCGATCATGTCAAAGGGCAATGTGAACTACAGCGCCGAGCGGGTGGTGGAGCTCTATCAGGATGGGCGTCGGACGCGTGCCGTGCGACAACGAGTGTATTGCAAGCGGGGCGACAAGCTGCACATTGAGACCCTGGAGCCGCCTTCAGAGGCGGGCCGGCTGGTTATATCGAATGGCAAATGGCTCTGGGAGTACAGTCCGCAGAGACGCGAGGTAATACAGCGGCAACTACAGCCATCCTCAAGGCTGAAAAGCAATCAGCAGCATGCGGCACAGTTGATCAGAGAGCTTCTGGTGCTGCGATACATTGGGGGTACAACGGTCGCCTCCAGGCCCGCGCACGAATTGGCAATCAGGGACAAGAGTGGTCGGCTGTTGCGCAAGTGCTGGATAGACACGGGCACGAACGTCGAGTTGAAGCTGGAAAAATATGGTGGCAATGGCGCACTGTACACGCGCACTGAGATAACCTCGATACACTACTCCCCGAGTTTTGCGACCGGCATGTTCAGTTTCGCTGCCCCAGCCGGCGTGGTGGTTAGGCGCGCGCCGCCTCCGGCAAAGCGGATGGCGCTTGCCACCGCAGAGCAAGTGGCCGGCTTCCGCGCGATCATACCAGGCTATCTGCCGTCAAGTTACATTTTCGAGTCCAACAATGTGGCAGTCACCACTTACAAGAAGATGCTCACTTTGTGGCTGACATTCAGTAATGGGCTGGACAGTTTCTCGCTCTTCGAGACACGCTGGCAGCATACCGACAAGGGCGCTCAGCAGCAAAGATGCGCTACCCAGTGGTACAATGACGGCATCTGCTTTACCCTGGTAGGCGATCTTACGGCGGGGGAGATCGAGAAGCTGATGAAGTCGCTGCAGCAATAGCCTCGTACGCAACAAAGCAATCATGAACATGACAATGGCCACCCTGATAGCGGTGGCCTGCTTTGTGACTAACACGGGATATTGGTGACTGCTCGCCTTGTGGCTCTCCCGGTGCTGTAGGGGCGCAATTCATTGCGCCCAATCAGCAGCGGTGTGGAGGGCGTGATAAATCACGCCCCTACAACGACGCGGCTATTCACGCGCCAGGCACCCGTGCGAGGCCATTCCAGCGACAGTGTGAGTAGTTGGGAATACTCTATCCGCGCAGGTTTGGTCGGTTGATCTTCGGGGCGATGCTGTTGTGCCGGCTACTTTTCCATGAGCAGATAGACGCGGACATTGGCGGCTGTCATTCGCAGGAGCGCCTCGGCAAATCGGCGCTCTTGAGAATCGAGCACAGCGGCGATGAAATTGTCCTGCTGCATCAGCGCGGCGATCTCATCGTGGCCCGACTGCACCACGGCGGCGCGGTCGGCGGTTTCAGGTATCGGCTCAGCGGGGTGGGTGTCGCCGGACAACTGCAGGAGCATCTTGTCGTAGGCATGGGAGGCGGACGCAGTATCGGCACAGCGCACCAGGACAAAGCGGCACTGGGCGTTGGCGCTGTCGGCATAGCTGACGGTCACGGCATCGGCGGCGACTTCAAAGCCTGGCACTTGGCCACGACGGTACTGCGCCCAGCAGATCTGGCGGCTCCTGATAGGCAGAAGACGTAGCATGGCCGGCAATCGGCTGGGAACTGGAATACTGGCGATAGCCGCCTCCGTCAGTTGCTGCATCGGCGGCCGCAGGGCGGTGTCATCACTTGCGGCGTGGGTATGAATGTAGAACGGCCCGCGCCACACGTGTAGGTGCGAGCCCAGCCAGTAGGTTGAGGTGGAGAAAGCCGGCGCGGCTTTCGCTATGTCAGTTCTGCGGCGGCTGAAGACACCGAACGCCTCCAGATCACTGCCCATGCGGTGGACATCGAGGGTGATGGTCTGCTCGCTTGTAGCCACTGCATACTCCGCACGGATCGTCCAACTGTGCTCATAGTTGAGAAGATCGTTCACGCGGTCGCCAAGGTACTGCGCCAGGGCCTCGCTGTCGAAAGCTTGCGGCCCGGCGAGCAGGCTGCATCCTTCAACCTGCTCGGGCAGCCCGGCCAGCACAGCGGTCATCTGCTGCGCGTCGGGAAGCGGAAACTCAGGGGGCGGCGCGGCCTCCGGGCCCGCTGCAACATCCGGTCCCGCATACACAACCGCCGCTGCCCAACTGAACAGCAGCAGGCAAGCCAAATTATGCGCGTACCATCTGCGCTTCATTGCGTTCTTCCGCGCTATGCTCCGCTATTGGTAACCACTCACCTTGCCCTCACCCCCGGCCCCTCTCCCACAGGGAGAGGGGAGAACAACAACGGCAACACCGACAGGCGAGAGGCCCGACCCACTCCTCTGGAGTGGGTGCCCGACTGTCTTCAGTTGGTTTGACACAGTTTAGAGCCACAAGGTGAGTAGTTACCGCTATTGATTGGTGGCCTGAGTAGTTACCGCTATTGATTGGTGGCCGAGATGCTGCGGCGGATGGATAGGCGCCATTTGGGTGCCAGTTCATTCAACGACGTCTCCGCCGCCGTGGCATCCTGTTCGGTGACAGTGATGATGGTCAGATCTCCGGCTAGGATCTGCAAGTCATCACCGGATCTTGCAATTTGGAGCTCGGATGGCTTGTAAGGCTTTTCGGTCCATTGCTCGATCGCTTTTGCGGCAGTCTCAGCCCGCTGGTATGGTGTGAGGTCGTTGGCTGGTTCGCTGATCTCGATCACCACAGTTTCGCCGATGATGAGTTGACCGATCTCATTGGCGTTGTCCTGTTTGACGGGGTGTGCTTTGGCCTCGACCGGC
>JALGTY010000094.1 GCA_029821145.1 Candidatus Zipacnadia bacterium | reverse complement strand
TTGGCCACGGCCTGCAGGCGACCTTTGCCGCCATAGCGTTTCTTGTCGCCGTCAACGAGTTCAAGCGCCTCGCGCTGGCCGGTTGAAGCGCCCGAGGGCACCGCTGCGCGGCCCATGCTGCCATCGGCCAGCACGATATCCACTTCCACGGTGGGGTTGCCACGGGAGTCCAGAATCTCACGCGCTCTTACTTCGCATATCTCAGTCACGTCTCCAGACACCTCCAATGAATGACACCGGGTGCGCAGTCAGCTTGCCCAGACCGCATCATTTACCAACGCGTAGCTCGGCCTGATCTGCGCCAAGCGCAGGTCAGGTGAGAATGCGATAGCATTCTCAGCTTCCAGCCCGAGGTCGTTGGGATGATTGCAGTGTGTCATTTTGCGCCGCTTCGCAAAAGCTACTCCATGTACCCATAAACGCCCTGCCTGTCGAACTCCGCCAGGTATTCCATTTCACTCATGAATAATCTAGACTGGCCACTTTGTGCTTCTCCCTAATTAGCGTGGGTTCGCAATCTGAGCCTGGGCCGCCGCCAGCTGCGCAATCGGCACACGCAGCGGCGCGCAGCTTACGTAATCGAGCCCGGCATTGTGGCAGAACTCGACGGATTTGGCCTCGCCACCGTGCTCCCCGCAAATACCGATCTCGAGCTCCGGATTGGCCTCACGACCCAGGTCAACGGCCATCTGCACAAGCTTCCCGACACCGGCCTCGTCAATCGTCTCGAACGGGCTGACCTGGATGATGCCCTGCGAGATGTAAGCGGGGATGAACTTGCCCTCCACGTCATCCCGGCTGAAGCCGAAGGCGGTCTGTGTGAGGTCGTTGGTGCCAAAGGAGAAGAACTCAGTCATCTCGGCGATCTTATCGGCGACCAGGCAGGCTCTCGGCAGTTCGATCATGGTACCGATCATGTAGTCCAGTTCTATGCCGGCTGCGCCTAGCACCTCGCCTGCAACTTCCTCCGTGTAGCCTTTACAGATGGCCAGCTCGCCCTCCAGACCCACCAGCGGGATCATGACCTCGGGGATTGGGTTGAAGCCCTCTTGCTTGAGCTGGCAGGCGGCTTCGAAGATCGCCTTGACCTGCATCTTGTAGATGATCGGAAAGGTCACGCCCAGGCGGCAGCCACGATGCCCCAGCATCGGGTTGGTTTCATGCAGCGCCTCCACGATGTCGGCAATCTTTTCCGGGGTCGCGCCGGTCAGCCTGGCCAGCTCGGCCTGGCCCTCGGCAGTGGCCGGCAGGAACTCGTGCAGCGGCGGATCGAGCAGTCGAATGATCACCGGCATCCCATCCATCGCTTTGAGGATGCCGTAGAAGTCTTCCTTCTGGTATTGTTCAAGCACGTCGGCGGCCGCCTGCATCTGCTCGTCGCTGTCGGAGATGATCATGCGCTGGAAATTGATGATGCGCTCCTCGCCGAAAAACATGTGCTCGGTGCGGGTAAGCCCGATGCCCTCGGCACCCAGCGCCACGGCCAGCGCGGCGTCTTCGGGCGTGTCGGCGTTGGTGCGCACGCCCATGGTACGGATTTCATCGGCCCACTCCATCAGCTTGGTGAACTCGGTGTACAGCTCAGAATCCTCGGGCTTCATATCGCCCTTCAGCACGGCGATGACGTCGCTGTCGGCGGTCGCTACATCGCCTAGCATCACTTCACCGCTGCCGCCATCAATCGAAATGAAGTCGCCTTCTTTGACGGTGTTGCCGGTGATAGTGAAGCGGCCATTCTCCTCATCCAGCTCGATAGCGGCACAGCCGACCACACAGGGCTTACCCATTTGGCGACCGACGACGGCGGCGTGCGAAGTCTTGCCACCGAACACGGTCAGGATGCCCTGGGCCGCGGCCATGCCGGCGATGTCCTCAGGCGAGGTTTCGTGCCGCACCAGCACGACGCGCTCCTTGTTCTCGGCAGCTTCCACCGCGTGTTCAGCGGTGAAGACGACCTTGCCGGCCGCTGCACCCGGAGACGCGGCTACTCCCGTGCCCACAGCCTCAGGCTTCTTCTCGGCATCGAATTGCGGGTGCAGGAGTTGGTCGAGCGCTTGCGCATCCATGATCTCGATGGCGCGCCGCTCGTCAATGAGGCCTTCGGCAACCATGTCAGTAGCGATCTTGATGGCCGCCGTCGCGGTGCGTTTGCCGTCACGGGTCTGCAGCATCCACAGCTTGCCCTCTTCGACGGTGAACTCCACGTCCTGCATATTGCGATAGAAATCTTCGAGATTCTCGCAGATCTCCGCGAACTGCCCATAGACCTCCGGCATACTGTCGGCCAGCGTGGCAATGGGCACCGGCGTGCGAATGCCGGCCACAACATCTTCGCCCTGCGCGTTGACCAGATAGTCACCGTATATGACCTTCTCGCCGGTCGCTGGGTCGCGAGTGAAGGCAACCCCGGTGCCGCAGTCGTCGCCCATGTTGCCAAACACCATCATCTGCACGTTGACGGCGGTGCCCAGGTCATGGGGGATCTTGTTGATGTTGCGGTACGAGGTGGCGCGGGGGTTGTCCCAGGAGCCGAACACCGCCCGCACGCCGGCCATCAACTGCGCCTTCGGGTCGGTCGGGAAGTCCTCGCCGAGTTCGGCCTTATATACTCCCTTTTCCAGCTCGACGACTTTCTTGAGCCCCTCGGCGGAAACATCTGTGTCGGCTGTGACGCCTTCTTCCTCTTTCACCTGGTCCAGGCATGCGTCGAATTTGGCGCGCTCAACGCCCATTACGACATCACCGAACATCGTGATCAAGCGCCGGTAAGCGTCATAGACGAAGCGTTCGTCGCCGAACACCTTGACCATGCCCTCGGCGACCTCGTCATTCATGCCGAGGTTGAGCACCGTATCCATCATGCCCGGCATTGAGAACTTCGAGCCGGAGCGCACCGAAACCAGCAGCGGGTTGTCGGGGTCGCCGAAGCTCTTACCGGTCGTTTCTTCGAGCTTGGTCATGGCCGCGTAGACGGCTTCTTCAACGCCATCGGGCAGCTCGTGTCCGAGCGAGACAAACTCATTGCACACGTCGGTCGTGACGACGAAGCCCTGTGGCACCGGGACGCCGCTGTTTGTCATCAGGCACAGGTTAGAGCCCTTGCCACCCAATAGGTCCTTAAGCTCGCGGCCCTCTTCCTGCAGTTGGGTCGCCAGTGCTTCAGTATCGCAGTTGAACATGTACACCTGATCGTATCTTGACATTCACGTGCCTCCTAAGGCTGTTGCGGGCCGTTTCCCGCTATGATTTATCTGTGGCAGGCGCTCACGAGCCGACCTGCGTTGTGTGTTCTACCATTCGTCAATATCTACACGGCTGTGAGACAGCAATTCCGCATAATTCTCCCGCTGCTTCTTAGCAACCGGTACCCGTGGCAGGTCCAATATCTCGTACTCCCTCACTTGCATGTTTAACTCGACCTTCAGCTTCTGGCCTGGCCTGACTTCGGCGCTTGGCTTGGCGACCTTGCCGTCAATCGCCACCAGACCTTCTTCACAGGCCTCCTTGGCCCTGCTGCGCCGCGGAATTATGCCGGCGTTGCGCAGGAAGATGTCGAGTCGCATAGCTCAGTGTTCCTCGGCCTTGGCCTGCTGCCAGAGCTCCTCCAGCTCGTCCAGGTTCATCTCGGCGAGGCACTTGCCCTGCTCGCAGGCGGCTTGTTCCATTGCCTCAAAGCGCGTCTCAAAGCGGCTGACGGCTTCACGTAGGGCACTCTCACTATCAATCCTGAGGAACCGCGCCAGGTTGCAAATGGCGAATAGCAAATCTCCCAGCTCGCGTTCCGTAGCCTCCGAGTTTTCACTCTCAAGTTCTTCCTGTAGTTCCGCGAGCTCTTCACCGATTTTGGCCATGGGGCCGGAGGCATCATCCCAATCAAACCCGACGCTGGCGGCTTTCTTCTGCACCTTCGTGGCACGGTGCAGCGCCGGCAGACCGGCGGGAATTCCGTCAAGCGCAGAGACGCGCTGTGAGTTCTCTTGCTCCTCTGACTTCAGCTTTTCCCAGTTGACCACGACCTCAGAGGCGCCGGCGACCTGCACATCTCCGAACACATGCGGGTGGCGGTGGACGAGCTTTTCGTTGATACTGCGGGCAACGTCCTCGATGTCAAACTGGCCGTGTTCCGCAGCGATCTGCGCATGGAAGACGATTTGCAGTAGCAGATCGCCCAGTTCAGACCGCAAAGCCTTCACATCGCCGCTGTCGAGAGCTTCGATAACTTCGTAGGCTTCTTCCAGCAGGTAGGGCCGCAGGCTGCGGTGGTCTTGCTGCTGGTCCCAGGGACAGCCTCCCTGCTGTCGCAGTCTGGCCATGATCTGTGTGAGGCGCTCAAATTCACTCATCGCTGCCTTGTAAACACTCACAAGCGGCCACCACCAGTGGCCGCCTGCTCGTACTGTTGTCCGGGTCAAGCGACATGTTACTGCGTCTCAGGCTGCTTGTCTGCCGGCTCCTCGTATGCCTTCTCGGCCTGTTTGTCTTTCTTGGAGGCATCGTCAGGCTTGGGCTTCTCCTTGGCCGGCTTCTTCTCCACAGCCTTATCCTTGTCCGGTTTCTTATCGGGCTTGGATTTCTCCCCGGCGCCAAAGGTCGGCAGACTGGTGGGCTCGGGCCGGAAGAACTCGTTCAGTGACTGGTACTTCGGATCAATTACGGTCACCTGCGCGCTCTTACGCAGCTCGTTCATCAGGTCTTGCTCGGACTTGGCGTGCCGGACTGTGTATTGCTCCTCGACAACGTCCTTGACTTCCTCAAACGTCGCTTGCTTCGCCTGGTGGCGCGCATCCAGCTTGATCAGGTACCAGTTGCCCTCGGCACTGAGCGGCCCAATGAGCTTTCCGACCGCCATTTTCTCAATGGCGGCCCGAACTGCAACCGGAGTGATGCGTTCGACCGGCACCTTGCCCCGACGCCCGCCTCGGTCGCGCGTAATTGGCGAAAGAGAATGTTGCCGCGCGAGATCCCCGAAAGTCTCAGGGCTAGCTTTCAGTTGCTTGACAAGTTTTTCGGCCTCAGCCTTGTCAGCCAGCACTATCTCAGAGAACTCAACCATTGCAGGCTGGTCGAAAAACTGTTTGTTCTCTTCAAAGAACTCCTTGAGCGCCTCCTCCGTGACCTTGACGTCCTTGGTCGCCAGCTTCCTGACCTTCATCCGGAAGCCGAAATAGTCCCGCAATTCCTCTTCATCGATCCCCTGTGCAGCCAGCATCTGCTGCCAGGCGGCCTCATCCGGTGCGGAGGACTTGGCCTTTTCGACCTCCTCCTCAAGCTCCTCATTAGTTAGCGTAAGGCCGGATTTTGCGAAGGCGTCCTCGACTAGCGCCCGCAGAATCAAATCGCCCAGAACCTGCTTGCCCTGAGTTTGCTCAAGCCGCTTGTTGAATTCGGCCCGGGTGACTTTGATCCCGTTGACCACTGCAATCGGCTGGCTGCCGCAACCGCCTAAGATCGCAACCAATACGACTACGATGACGCTCAAACAGATTCCAACTAAAGCTGTGGGTTTCCGCAAGAAACAGCAACTCCCTTATACTTCCTACTGGAATAACGACCACACACACGAATCTGGCGATTATTATAGCATACAAGGGCGTGAAAGTGAAAGGAGGAATTCACGACACTCGCGGGATACCTCGGAGATGCCTACGGCAGGCCCAATTCACGGTGCAAAGTGGCCCGCAGACGGGTGATGGCCTGGGTGTGAATCTGGCAGACGCGCGACTCGGTGACACCCAGAATCTGACCGATTTCCTGGAGGGTGAGTTCTTCCTGGTAGTACAGCCCTACGACCAGCCGCTCGCGTTCGGGCAGGCGCTCCACTGCTACGGCCACCACTTCAAGCAAGGCATCGCGGTCCAGCACTTCAGCGGGGTTGTCGCTGTCGTCGGTGGCCGGTTGAGCCGTGCCTTCGGCGGCGTCTAGCTGCCATTCGTCCAGGAGTTCGTCCAGCGATACCAGGTTGGCGCTGCTGGTCTCGGACAGCAGGGCATAGTATTCGTCAATGTCAATATCGAGATTGTCGGCGACTTCGGCGTCCGTGGCCGGCCGGCCCAGACGCCCCTCCAGCTCCCCCACAGCCGCCGCCAGTTGACGGGCCTTGCGCCGGATACTGCGGGGCGCCCAGTCCTTGGCACGCAATGATTCCATCACTTCGCCACGGACGACACTGCTTGCGTAGGTGCGAAATTTGATACCCCGCTTCTCGTCAAAGCGCTCGGCCGCTTTGACGAGCCCGATGAGACCGGCGCTAATCAGGTCGTCTCTGTCCACTTTGCTCGGCAGGTTGATCGCGACCCGGCTCACGATGTACTGTACCAGGTCAACGTTGTCGGTTATCAGCCGCTGCCGAGCCGCACTGGTGCCTTTACGACCGGTTCGCACGCCGGCTTGTTCGGGTCGCAGTCCTATCACTCCCCGGCCCGCTCGGCAACCTGCTGCTGGCCGGATATCTCAGCCTCCGTAATGACTCCCAGCCGCTGGACCGAGTAATCGGGTACCAGTTCGTCAAATGCAATAGCCATCAGGCTCTGTCCGCTCTCAGCAATCAGCTTGCTCAGCGCGGGGCGCAGTTGCGCGTCGCAGAGCACGACAATTGGGTGCTTTCTGCGAAACGTCTCGCGGCTGTATTCGGAAAGCACTCGCAGCCATTCTTCAGCGCGTTGTGGGGGGATCCCCAGTTGACCGTTGGCATAGCCGGCGGCCAGCTCTTCCGCCACCGCCGGTGCCAACTCAATGGCGAGGATAGTCCCGTCAGGGCCGGCGGCCTGGCAAATGTTCCGAGTAAGTCGTTTGCGCACTGCCTCGATCACGCCCTCTTCGTCACTGCCGTCGCGCAGGGCTTCAACCGCGCCTTCAAGGATGCCCGTAGAATTCTGCAAGCTGACGCCGTCGGCCAGCAGCGCCGTCCCAATTCGCCGCAGCACTGCCGCATCCAGCCCCTGAGCCTCCGCTGCCTCAACCAGCTCCGGATGCGTTGTTGCCATTTCACCCAGCATCTCTGCGGCACGCCGGGCGTCGAACAGTTCGTCGGCGCTGGCCAGCAGCCTATCCGCCACCAGCATCAGTAGTGCATCCAGCGGCTCGACTACCTCTACCCCGTCGCGGCGGGCCGTCTCTTCATCGTCAGGGGCGATCCACGCGCCGACATTTCGCGCGCCACAACGGGCCTCATCCGCTCCGGCGAAGTCTTCTGCCGACGCCCCAACGGCAAGCAGCCGCCCGGGACGAACCGTGCATTGGCCGGTGAGCTGCCCGTTGATCACCAGGGCGACCTGATTCATGCCCAACTCGCTGCTGTCGGTGGCGACAAAAGGCTTCACGGACAGGCCGATGCGTCGTTGCACTCGTTGTCGCACCTCAGCAAGCATAGTCTCAAGCTCTTCGTGTTGGACAATATGGATCAAGCCCAGGCCGATCTCAATGCGGTTGCTGTCCTGACGTTGCTGTCCGGACACGTCCAATTCCACGGGCCCACCCGACTGTCTTCTGAAGGCCACTGCCACCCCTGCAATCACCAGTACGATGACGATCAGCGGGAGCCGCGCTGTAGGCGAGATGAGGGCAATTACCAAAAGTACTACGGCGGCTGCCCCCAGAGCCATCGGCTGCACCAGCAGTTCACCTGCAATTTCCGAGCCAAACGTCTCTTCACTACCTGCGCGCGCCAGAACTATCGCCCCGGCTCCGCCGATCAGCAATGCCGGCAGCAGAATCACCAGCCCGTGGCCCGTCGCTAACTGCAGGTAACCGGCCAGGTCACCACCTGTCGTTGCAGCGGCCGACCTGCTAGTCAGAAGCGCCACCAGTGGGGTAGCAGCGACAATGATAAGCGTAGTGATGCAGTCCCCCCGCAGAAACCGAGCAGCGCCGTCCATAGCCCCATAGAAAGCGCATTCGTCGTCAATCTGCTGCTGCTTATCGCTCGCTTCCTGGGCGCTCAGGCGGCCGTCGGCGACGGCGGCATCAACGCCCATCTGTCGTCCCGGCAAGGCGTCGAGGGCAAACCGGGCCAGGACCTCCGAGACCCGCACCATCCCGACGGCGATAACCAGCAGGTCTATGAGCGCCACCATCAGCACCACCACAATTCCGACCAGCCAGCCGCCGCCCCCGCCGATGACCCCAAGCGCCGAGACCACGTCACCGCCGGTGCCGCCCAGCAGAATATTACGAGCTACGGCCAGAGCCAGGACCACACGGCCCAGACTTGAAACCACTATCAGGCCGGGCAGGCCGCTGAGCCGCACCGGCCTCCTGACCAGCAATACCAGTGCGAAGACAGCCAGCGAAATCGCCAGATTGGCGGATAACAGCAGGTCCAGCGCCCAGCCCGGAAGTGGAACAATCAGCGCCAACATCGCCAGGGCAGCCGCTAGTGCGACCACTGCCTGGGCGGAGATGTGTCGGAATATATCCATCATGTACCTCCGTGCCGCCGCAGTCTTTCCCGGCGTCGCTTGGTCAGCCAACCGATGCTCGTTTCCTCGGCTTCCCGCCGCCGTTCGCTCTCAGTCATGCGCGCCGCGGCCACATAGCTGTACCGACTCCACACCACATCCAGGATCACTACCGCCACAAGCGCCGGGAAGAACGTGCTCAGGACGGGCCGCAGGCACGTGTAACAGATTCGGCTGAAGGCCAGGTCTGCGCCTAGTGGCAGTTCCGCAGCGGCCTGGCAGACGCCGGCTACGGTGACGATGGTGGCTGCTAGCAGCAGGGCGGCGAGCAGGCCGCGAACCGCGGTGTCGGCAGTGTGGCGGCGCGGGATCGTGTAGTAAGTCGGCCCTGAGGGGGATGACCACGGCCACCTGAGCGCAAGGCCGGTCTGCAGGCTGTTGCCAACCAGCCACCCGGCCAAGGTCGCCAGCCCCACCGGCAGGATGGCGAGGCCGGCTACGGTAAGAGCCTTTGCCGTGTACTGCAATAGCGCCTCGGCGGGCATCTGAGGCGAGCGTAGGCTGAGGCCGACCAATTCTGAAAGCGGCTGTAGCATGACCCGCTGGCCAACCAGCAGCACGGCCCCCAGGCCACAGGCAAGAGCCAGCAGCGCCGAGGCCATTGAGCTGGACGGATGGCTACCCCGCCTGCGCAGGTATTCTAACTTGCGGTCGCTCGGCTCGTAGCGTTTGGGCCATTGTTCGGCCATGATCGGCCTCGTTACGAAGTGCGACGAAAGTGTTCGGGCTGCAGTCTACCTTATTTTCGTGCGGCGCGGCCCGCAGTATATCCTACCTTCGCGTAGCTTGGGCTTTCCAGCCCGAGGTCTTTCGGCTAATTACAGTGTGCCATTTTGCGCCTCTTCACAAAAGCCGCTATATGTATCTATGAACGGCCGGCCTGTCCAATCTTGCCAACTGCCCCATTTCACTCACGAATAATCCAGCTTAGCCCAGCAGGGCTGCAACCTGGTCCAACGTCACCTGCAGTTGCCAGAGGGCGACATAGGCCACTGCCGGCAGGGCGGCGATGAGCGCGACCGTTACCAACAGCGGTGCGGTGATGCGGCTGATTCCGCTCGCTCCCAGCTCCAGCGACACCCGCTCCGCCGCGGCTAGCAGCGTCATCGCCAGCAAGGCAGCCAGCAACGCCGGCCCGGCGATCATCAATGACACCAGGAACATCCTCGCAGGCAACACTACCAGGGCTCGCTCGGCTAAGACGCCCCATGACCCCGGCCCGGGCGGGACGCTCTCAAAGGAGGCTGCCACGACGCGAAATACGGCGTGGTGGCCGTCTATTAACACAAAAAGAACCGCGCAGAGCAGGTACAACAGTGAGCCGGCGACGCCTGCTTCGGGCGTTGGCGACGACCAGCCGGCCAGCCTCTCCAGATACGCGCCGGCCATTACGGCGGCCCACAAGACCAAAGCTACTGCCCCACCGATTATCAGGCCGACTGCCAGGTTCTTTGCCACCCATAGCGTGTAGGTGCCCAGGCCCGGCACGACTGCCTCCAGGCCGCCCGCCGTGTAGCAAAGCGGCACGGATATGATCCCGGCGGCCGCAATCCTGATAGTAATCGGCACATGCCGCAAGCCGATCGGTGGGACTAACAGGGCGATGCCGGCGACGCGGGCAAATACAAGTCCCCAAAGTGGCACTGCGTCAAATAGCTGTGGCATAGCGGATTAGCCCGCATAAACGCGTAGCTCGGCCTGAGCTTTGTGTCGTTCACAAAGCTCAGGTGAGAATGCGCAAGCATTCTCAGCTTCCAGCCCGAGGGCGTTAGGATGGTTACAGTGTGTCATTCTGCGCCCCTTCGCAAGAGCCGCTTCATGTATCTATAGACGGCCTCCCTGTCCAATTCCACCAGGCATGCCGTTTCACTCACGAATAATCCACGTTAGCCCTATCGGATCAGTTCAGGCAAGCTGGTCCACAGTCTGTACCAGAAGTCGGTAGCCAGAGAGATCAACCACATGCCGAAGACCATGACGGCGGCACCGGCGGCCAATACGCGCGGAACGAAAGACACGGCCTGATCGTTCTGACCTGTAGCTGACTGCACCAGCCCCACAGCGAAGCCGGCCAGCGCCGCCGCTACCATAGGCGGCAAAGACAGATAGAGCGCGATCAGCAACACGTGGCGCAACAACTCAACCGCTTCGGTGGCGTTCGTGGCGCATCAACTCCCTCGGTAGATGCTGCCGGGCTACGGGACAACATGGGTCATGCGGGTTGACGATTAGCTCCCTATGTGCAATAATTGTAGCAGTCAACACCGTGACCAGCAACCTGTTTCTCATTAGGAGGTCGCCATGCGTGCCGTGACGATTCTGATGATGTGTGGCATCGTTGCAATAGTTGTGCTCAGCGGCTGTGGCGGAGACGGCGTCGCATACTACACCCTGGCGGGTGATTTCTTTCCGACGGGACTAGCCACCTCACAGACCTATAAGATGACTGTCACGACTTACTATGGGAAGCAGACTGTCGCCGCGATCAAGCAATCCACGCGGCAGGTGACCGATGTCGTTCCCGCC
>JALGTY010000561.1 GCA_029821145.1 Candidatus Zipacnadia bacterium | reverse complement strand
CACGGCCAGGACCAGGAGACAGCGATAGACGCCCATCTTCTCCATGCAGCCAGGCATCACCGCGGAGAAGGGAGAAGGGGCTGCCGGCTGGGCGTGCGGCACCCAGAAGCCGAAAGGCAGGATGCCCGCTTTGGTGGCGGCAGCCACCATGAACAGACCGATGCACAAGTGGGCCAGCCACGGCCTGGCAATCATCAGCGCGGCTATGACCTGCTTGAAGTCCTCGATTGCGAATGAGCGTGTCGGTGTGTGGAGATATAGTATGATCACGGCAATTGCCATGAGCACTACGGCCGTCTGGCTGACGATGAAGTAGATGGCAGCCGACTGGCGAACTTCGGCATCGTGTTTCTCGAACACTATCAGCGCGTAGGACGTGAGCGTCATGATCTCCCAGAATACGACAAAGAAGAACAGGTTGTGCACCGACAGAATGGCGAGGATGCTTGCGAAAAACAGAAGCAGCATCGGGTAGTAGCGCACCAGGCTGTATTCATCGTAAGTGAGCATATATCGGATGGAATATAGCGTACTGCACACGGCCGATAGCGCGGTTATCAGTAGGAAGATAGCGCTGAGTTGGTCAATCTCGAATATCAGCGCGGTGTTCAGGCAGGGGATGTAAAGTATCGGGGAGGCGCTGTGTACCGGCCCATCGGTCAGTACCGCGAACGCCAATTGGGTTACCCAGACGCCCGCGAGCAGTGCGGAAAAGAATGCCACATAGCCGGCGGCGAGCCGGTTCTTGGCCACAAGTGCCGTGATCACAGCACCTGCGAGCAGCACAACAATAGCGGCAATCAGCAGATCAGCGCCTGTCATTGTCGGTTCACATTCCTAAGTCCGTTCATTGCTGCACACTCTGAGATTCTGTGCGGTCACAGGCAAGGCGGCCACGAATTTGTCAATGGCCTGCGCAACTGGCTCGGTCAGACACTGTTTCCATTCCAGGCTGGCAGGCTGAATCGCCAATATCACCACACGCTTGTTGCATTGTGTGGTCAGCAGTTTGGCCAGGAGGCTCAGCGAGCAGTTGTGGGTAGATATGTTGCTGCCGGCCAATTGCTGTGGTTCCAGGAGTCTGATTTCCCCTGCCGGGACGCCCATGTTCGCCGCATCCACCAGCATAACGGTCGCAGCCGGTGTGCTGCGCATTTCGGCCAGGTAGTTTTCCGGCACCTCTTCGCAGTGGAGGTACTGCATGCCGAGCTTGTCGGCCAGGGCGCGTCCCAGTACCAGGCCGGCCGCGTCATCGCCGCGCTGCGGGTTGCCAACTCCGACCACCAGCACCTCATTGCCGTTGTATATTGCAGCCAGGTCCTTCATGCTTGCCACGGCGGAACCTCACAAGGCGTTGGGGTGGCACTGTAGTTATGCAAATCTAGCTAAGGTGAGCCGGATGCTTGGGTGCAAACAGCGCGCTTCCCTATTCGGCCTCCCGAAAGGCAACGGTACCCCTCACCCCCGGCCCCTCTCCCGAAACGGGAGAGGGGAGAACGGCAACGGCGACTCGGGCAGGATGCCCGAGCCACGCGACAATTGCTAGCAGCGTGCCCGAGCCACGCGACAATTGCTAGCAGCGTGCCCGAGCCACGCGACAATTGCTAGCAGCGTGCCCGAGCCACGCGCTGGTGGTTCATAACGCGTGCTGGAAGTCCTGCATCTGTTGGACTTTGTCATAGCGGAAGACGGGGCCATCGAGGCAGACGTACTTGTCGCGTATGAGGCAGTGGCCGCATTTTCCGACGCCACATTTCATGTGTGCTTCCATGTTAATGTACATCTGCTCGCAACTGACATCCAACTCCTCCAGGATGGTGACCACCGGAGTTATCATCACCGCCGGCCCGCACATAAAGACGGTTGTGTTGTCCGGCTGTAATTGCAGCCGGTCCACCAACTCGGAAACGTAACCTGCGTTACCGCCCCAGCTCTCGTCGGCGACGTCCACGGTCTGCTGACAATCAATCTCGGGCGCTGGGGTGCGAGCGCCATAGAGGAGCGTCAGTTGCCCGTAGTCGTCGCGGTGGTCAAGGATGTAAAAGATGACCGCCCTCAGTGTCGGCAGGCCGAGACCGCCAGCAATGAGGAGTATGTCGCGGCCCAGGTTTTCCGCAAGCGGAAAGCCATTGCCCATCGGGCCGCGCACGCCCACGTAGTCTCCCACGTGCATCCGGTGCAGCGGAACGGTCGCGATGCCTGCCGGGTAGCGGCGCACCGTGATCTGAAGGAGATGGGGCTGGGCCGGAGATGAGGCCAGCCCAAAAGGAGCCTCGCCGGCACCCAGCACCGATAGCTCGATGAATTGCCCGGGATCAAAGTCCATGCCGGGATCGTCGTCCGGCAGACGGAGCGTGAAGGTCTTCTCCGTGCGTGTCTCGATGTGGATATCCGCGATTGTGGCAAGACGCGGTATGTAGTTTTCCGATGGGTTCATGAGTTTTCTCGTCTTCTATCCAGTTTCTGCCTCGTCAGGCGGTCCGTGGCGAATCAGTTCGCACACGGTGGGCATACCCATGTGGCCCAGACAGGTAACTATGCAGCGTCCGCAGCCGACACAGCCGTAGCTGCCGCGCTCTTGGAAATGGTCGTAAGCAAGCTTGTGGAAGGCATACATGCGTGCCCGCTGTGGTGTGGGGAATCCGCGCACACCGCCGGCCGCCTCGCGGGGATAGGCAAACAGGCGACAGGAATCGACCTGCCGGACTCTGGCCCCGGTCTTATCATCATAGGTGAGGTCATTCACGTCAAAACAGGTGCAGACCGGGCAAAGATAGGAGCAAGCGCCGCAACTGTAGCAGCGCTGGGCGATTTCCTCCCAGGT
>JALGTY010000560.1 GCA_029821145.1 Candidatus Zipacnadia bacterium | reverse complement strand
CCGCGTCCGGGCCGATACCTTTGGATACCTACAGCGCAGCTTCGCCGGTTACGCGTCGAGCGTCGATCAGGCTGAAGCGCGGCAGGTCGGGCGAAAGGCCGTCGAGTACGCCCTCGCCGGGCACCTCCAGGGCTCCGTCGCGATCAGGCGCCTAAAGACGGCCCCGTACAGGGCGGACTACTTCCGCACCGATCTCAAGAACGTCGCCCGCGTCACCAGGCCCATGCCGCGCAGCTTCATCAACAAGGCGGGCAACGGCATCACGGCCGGCTTCGTCAAGTACGCCGCCCCGCTCGCCGGCGCGCTGCCGACCATCGGAAAGCTCTGCTGAGAAAACCAAGTGGCCAGATACGTTACCTGACCTACTTGCAGTGTATTACCGGAAAACCGGTCGCGACGACATTTCGCCCCTGCCCTTGACCACCAGCGCACACAGATAGCTTCTGACCGGACTAGCCCGGATATTGCATGAGATTTGACGACTTTTGCATAGCGCGATGGCCTTACTTTCTATAGCATAGGGACTTGCAAAGCATTCCCTGCTCAAAAAGAAAGGCCATCGACATGTAGCATAGGGACTTGCAAAGCATTCCCTGCTCAAAAAGAAAGGCCATCGACATGACAGAGTGTAACGGATTACCACTGGCGTTTTCCAGCATCAAACGACAAAAGATCCGGGCGGATTTCAACGGCGGCAGACTCACCTCTGATGCCGGGGCCGTGTTGTTGCGAGAAGTCGATAAACGCATTGGGTTGATCGACGCCGTGGCTGCTTGCATTTCCGATCCGCGCCAGCCGGCCAAGATCACGCACGATCTGCAAACGCTGTTGGCTCAACGCATCTTCGCCATCGCCATGGGATACGAAGACCTCAATGGCCATGAGTCCCTTCGCGACGATCCGCTGTTGCAACTGGTCAGTGAACGTGGCATCGACGAGCGGCAGCCTTTGGCTTCGGCGTCCACGCTCTGCCGATTCGAGAATCGTATCGACCGCAAGGCAACGGCGAAGATGGCCGAGGTCTTCGTCGAACAATTCATCGCTTCACACGACAGGCCGCCCAAACAGATCGTTCTGGATTTTGACGCTACCGACGATCTGGTCCACGGGAATCAGGAGGGACGATTCTTTCACGGCTACTATGACAACTACTGTTTCCTGCCTCTGTACGTTTTCTGCGGAGATCAACTATTGGCCAGCTACCTTCGGCCCAGCAAGATCGACGCAGCCAAGCATACCCGGGCGATCCTCAAACTGTTGGTTCGGCGATTTCGCCGGGCCTGGCCGGCACGGAATTGGCCAAGGCACAGGCCGGGACGATTCGGCTGAAGCTTTTGAAAATTGGAGCGAGAATCACTTGCTCGGTTCGGAGAATCGTACTGCACCTGGCCGGGGGTTATCCGCTCAAAGAACTCTTCGCACGAATCTTATCACGTCTGTGCACCCCTCTACTTGTGCCCACCTGAGTTATCCAAATCCCGGTTTCGGTGGTGGGGGTAAGGGGGTGGTTTGCAATTGCGGCGCCAACTTGCCCCAAGACTAAACAAATCTCCGTTTTCTCTCTGCTTCCTCAGCGTCCTCCGCGGCTCATGCAATATCCGGGCTAGCCGTGTCCGCCGCATCTGCAGCGGTCAACTGCGCGCCAGCCACTGCACCCATGGCAGCCACAAGTACTACAATCAGTCCAAATCTTGCTGAATCTCCGCACGTTGGTTGTTCCTTGTATGTTCCAGGTTCTCTTCGTCCACTTGATGGCCTGCCACAGCCACACGGCCAGCGCCAGCAGAACCAACACGGCAGTTTGGCTGATCCCCTCGCCTGAGCCGCCGTCACTGCAAGGACATTGTGCCAGTAGATGGATCATGCAAGCATGTCCTTGATGGTGCCCGGCTCGGGCACCTTGCCGACAATCTTGACCTCGCCGTCCACTGCCAGGGCTGGCGTCATCATCACACCGAACTTCATAATCTCGTTGATGTCCGTGACCTTCTCGATGGTGTACTCAATGCCCAGCGCATCGGCGGCCGGTTTTGCGCTCTCCGCAAGCTGCTGACACTTGGTGCATCCCGTTCCCACTACTTGCAGCTTTATCACTTTCTTACTCCTTTACATTCGACCTATTGCTGTGATAAGCACGCGTTGAAAGCCATAAATACCGCAGCCGCCAAGGTCGTGAACGCGAAGAGCGTCTTGAGGTTCTTGGGCTTGGTCTTCAACGCAAACTTGCTCCCGATAATGCCGCCTAGCACAGCGACACCCGCCATCGGCAGCGCCCAGTGCGGATTGAAATGTCCTTGTGCCGCATGTCCGGCGAGTCCCATGGCGGCGGTTACGGCAACCATCACCGAAGAGGTCCCAACGGCAATCCGCATGGGAACTCCGCAAGCCAACACCATGAGCGGAACCTTGAATGAGCCGCCGGAAATGCCAACCGCCCCCGCGGCCAGTCCGGTCAGCGCCGTGATGGGCAACGCCAGCCACAGATTCACGGTGTACCTCTCGTCACCAAATTCACGCCGCCAGAAACCGAACCGCTTCGATTGCGGGTCACTGCGATCT
>JALGTY010000093.1 GCA_029821145.1 Candidatus Zipacnadia bacterium | reverse complement strand
GGATGTCTGCAACTCGACTCCATGAAGTTGGAATCGCTAGTAACCGTGGATCAGCAATGCCGCGGTGAATACGTTCCCGGGCCTTGTACACACCGCCCGTCAAATCACGAAAGCCGGCAGCACTCGAAGTCCGTCTTCAGACGGCCGAAGGTGAGGCCAGTGATTGGGATTAAGTCGTAACAAGGTAGCCGTAGGAGAACCTGCGGCTGGATCACCTCCTTTCTAAGGAGCAGTCTGGCAGCTTCGGCACAAGCGAAGCTCCCAAGACTAGGTCGAACGGTCTTTTGGCCACACGCTATTCAGTCTTCAGGGCTCACCAGCCAAATGGGAGATATGGCCATAGCTGCAGTGGATGGTGCAATCGAGTAAGAGTTGAGTGGCATTGTGATGTCAATACCCGCGAGGGGAGAGACATCCCCTCGCGTTTTCGTTGAAAGTAACACGCGAACCTTGCAATGTAATGATGTGGCTGCCGGTCGGGCCATTAGCTCAGTTGGTTAGAGCGCACCCCTGATAAGGGTGAGGTCCGTGGTTCAAATCCACGATGGCCCACCATTAGAAGTGGGTCGGCTTAGCCGGGTGCAATGTGGGCGGCACGATCTGGTCGGAGGGAGACCTCTGCTGGGTTAGCGCTTAGAAGGCGTGATCACGCCCGGCGGTTTACGCCACATATGGGGACGTAGCTCAGTTGGGAGAGCATCTGCCTTGCACGCAGAAGGTCACCGGTTCGAGCCCGGTCGTCTCCACCAAAGCATCGAACCAGGTTGGGGGTAGGTTCTCAGGCTGCTGGGAGCCTACCTCGAATTTGTTGACATAGGCGCACCTTGACAACTGCATAGTGGTAGTATGGCTACAATTTGTGCCGAGTATAGATCAAGCTATTCACGGCGTACGGTGGATGCCTTGGCACTGAGAGCCGAAGAAGGACGTGGCAAGCAACGAAACTGCTCCGGCTAGCTGCAAGCAAGCTTTGACCCGGAGATTTCCGAATGGGGTAACCTGGCGCCGATAATGCGGCGTCGTCTCTGCGTGAATAAAATAGCGCGGAGGTCGGCAAGCGAGCGAATTGAAACATCTTAGTAGCTCGAGGAAAGGAAAGCAACCGCGATTCCCCTAGTAGTGGCGAGCGAACGGGGAACAGCCTAAACCTTTGTACTGTGATATCCCGTAGGAGTTGGTACAGAGGGGTTGAGGGAAGTCCATGCAAATGCTACGGAGTTGCATCGGAGTTACAAAATTGTCACCTAGCCGAAGATGTCTGGAAAGACGAGCCACAGAGGGTAATAGCCCCGTAGGCGAAAGGTGACAATCTCCGAGGACTCTCCCAAGTATCACGGGGCACGTGATATCCCGTGTGAATCCGGGGGGACCACCCCCTAAGGCTAAATACTCTCAGTGACCGATAGTGAACAAGTACCGTGAGGGAAAGGTGAAAAGTACCCCGGGAGGGGAGTGAAATAGTACCTGAAACCGTATGCCTACAACCGGTCGGAGCCCTATGGCCCTTTCGAGGGCAATGGGTGACGGCGTGCCTCTTGCAAAATGAACCGGCGAGTTATGGTGTGTAGCAAGGTTAAGCCGCAAACGGCGGAGCCGTAGCGAAAGCGAGTCCGAACAGGGCGTCATAGTTGCATGCTATAGACCCGAATCCAGGTGATCTATCCATGTCCAGGGTGAAGCGCAGTTAACATTGCGTGGAGGCCCGAACCAGTCAGTGTTGAAAAACTGTTGGATGAGGTGTGGATAGCGGCGAAAAACCAAACGAACCTGGCGATAGCTGGTTCTCCCCGAAATAGCTTTAAGGCTAGCCTCGAGTATAAGCCATGGAGGTAGAGCACTGGATGGGCTCGGGCCCTTGATAGGGTACCAACCCCAACCAAACTCCGAATGCCATGGTTGTCAGCTCGGGAGTCGGACTGCGGGGGATAAGCTCCGTAGTCGAGAGGGAAAGAGCCCAGACCGCCAGCTAAGGTCCCTAAACTAGGCTAAGTGGGAAAGGATGTAGAAACGCCCAAACAGCTAGGAGGTTGGCTTAGAAGCAGCCATCCTTTAAAGAGTGCTTAACCGCTCACTAGTCGAGTGTTTCTGCGCCGAAAATTTAACGGGGCTTAAGTCTAGTACCGAAGCTGCGGGATTGGTAAGTGGATTAGCCGCTCGGGTCCACGGTATCGCTTTCGTCGCCTCAGCTTGCTGAGGCGGGGACTGCGAGCCCGGACCTTTGAGCGCTTCTCCGCAAGCTTACCATTCAGTAGGGGAGCGTTCCGTAGTAGGATGAAGGCAGACCGTAAGGACTGCTGGACGAATCGGAAGTGAGAATGCCGGTATGAGTAGCGAAAAGTAGAGTGAGAATCTCTACCGCCAAAAGCCCAAGGTTTCTTAAGCAAGGCTCGTCCGCTTAAGGTTAGTCGGACCTAAGCCGAGGACGAAAGTCGTAGGCGATGGACATCCGGTCAAAATTCCGGAACCATTGACAGACGCTTGACCGAAGGGATGACGCAGAAGGGCAGGTGTACCGCGCGATTGGAAGAGCGCGGCCAAACCCGTAGGTAGTCGGGGCAGGCAAATCCGTCCCGATGATGATCTGAGAGGTGATGGGGAGCCGGTATAATGCTGGCGAAGACGCTGATCCCAAGCTGCCAGGAAAAGTCTCTAGGGAGTCTGTTGATGTCCGTACCGCAAACTGACACAGGTGGGCAGGGAGAGTATCCTAAGGCGCGCGAGAGAACCCTCGTTAAGGAACTCGGCAAATTGACCCCGTAACTTAGGAAGAAGGGGTGCCCTTCGGTGTGGCGCGATCTCGTTTCGTGAGACTTGACGAGCACCGAGCGGCCGCAGAAAATCGGCTGGAGCGACTGTTTATCAAAAACACAGGTCTCTGCTAAAGCGCAAGCTGAAGTATAGGGGCCGACGCCTGTCCGGTGCCATACGGTTAAGGGGAAGGGTTAGGTCTTCGGACCGAAGCTCTGAACCGAAGCCTTGGTGAACGACGGCTGTAACTATAACGGTCCTATGGTAGCGAAATTCCTCGTCGGATAATACCCGACCTGCATGAAAGGCGTAACGACTCCAGCGCTGTCTCAACGAGGGACTCGGCGAAATTGTAGCACCAGCGAAGATGCTGGTTACCCGCGGCAAGACGGAAAGACCCCGTGGAGCTTTACTGTAGCCTGGTATTGGATTTCGCTATGTTGTGTAGAGGATAGGTGGGAGGCTGTGAAGCAGGCTCGCCAGGGCTTGTGGAGCCGTCCTTGTAATACCACCCACGACATGGACGACATTCTAACCATGACCGTGATCCGGCCATGGAACAGTATCAGGTGGGCAGTTTGACTGGGGCGGTCACCTCCCAAAAGGTAACGGAGGTGCTCAAAGGTTCCCTCAGCGCGGTTAGAAATCGCGCGTAGAGTACAAACGCATAAGGGAGCTTAACTGTGAGACTGACACGTCAAGCAGATGCGAAAGCAGGAGTTAGTGACCCCGCGATTCCGAGTGGAAGGGTCGTCGATTATCGGATAAAAGTTACCCCGGGGATAACAGGCTAATTGCGCCCGCGCGTGCACAGCGACGGCGCAGTTTGGCACCTCGATGTCGGCTCGTCACATCCTGGGGCTGAATTCGGTCCCAAGGGTTGGGCTGCTCGCCCATTAAAGTGGTACGCGAGCTGGGTTCAGAACGTCGTGAGACAGTTCGGTCCCTATCTGCCGTGGGCGTTGGAAACTTGAGAGAATCTGTCCCCAGTACGAGAGGACCGGGATGGACGCACCTATAGTGTACCTGTTATCACGCCAGTGGTACGCGCAGGGTAGCCAAGTGCGGAAGGGATAAGCGCTGAAAGCATCTAAGCGCGAAGCCCCCCTCAAGACTAGGTTTCCTCGATCCTAGAGATGTAAGGCCCCTGGAAGACTACCAGGTTGATAGGCTGGAGGTGTAAGCGTGGCAACACGTTGAGCTGACCAGTACTAATAGGCCGAGCGCTTGATCTTTCGGCACATACGTAGCCTACACTATCCACTATGCAGTTGTGAAGGTGCACGATTTCCCGGTGACTGTAGCGGAGGGGCCACACCCGTTCCCATTCCGAACACGGAAGTAAAGTCCTCCAGCGCTGATGGTACTACGGTGGCGACGCCGTGGGAGAGTAGGTCGTTGCCGGGATTAGATTTGAAAGTGGGGCTATCTCGTAGTACAATGCGATAGCCCCACTTTTGGCATGACAATAGCATACACAAGTACACAATTGGGTTCCCCGGTAGCTCAATGGTAGAGCAACCGGCTGTTAACCGGTTGGCTGGTGGTTCGAGTCCGCCCCGGGGAGCCAATCAGACCAAACACGCCCTTCTGCTAGCCAGCAGAAGGGCTTAGCGTATGTGGCTGTCAGGCTCGTGCCATCGAAGGTGGTACTAAGACGGGGGCAAGGACAGCGCGCCCGACTACCGCATTACAGTTGGCAGCGCTATAGGGGGCAGGTCATGAAAGCATTGTTTTGGATCATGCCATTCGTGTTGCTAGGTCCGATGGTTCTTGCCCAGAACGCGTTTACGGACCTCGGCATCGGCGCGCCGGTGATCGAGAGCCGTGGGGTCGTCGCGACCGTTGATGACAATGGCAACTACGTCGTGGTCGCTCACGCCTCTGGATTCGTACTGGTTACCGATGTTGATACCGGAGAGACCGTGCAGATCCCTACTCCGCCGGACATGCCGGCCGCTTCCATGTATGGCTCGGTACTGGCCAGCAATCGCAAACACTACATGGGCCACGGCAACCACATCGCGGAATTCGACCCCACCAAGCGCGAATGGACGTACCACGAGGTGGGCTCAACGGCGGACAACTGCTACATAGGCGTGACGGAGGGCCCCAAGGGCGTGATTTGGGCCGGCGGCTATCCTCACCTGCACCTGGTGTCATTTGACTTCAACACCAGACAGATCAAGGATCACGGGCAGATGGACCCCACGGAGGCTTACATTTCCAGCATCGCCGTAGATGACAAGGGCTGGGTTTACCTCGGCATTGGTACCGCCAGGTCGAACCTGGTCGCTTACAACCCCAATACCGCAGAGCGCCGCCAACTAGTTGACGAAGAGGAGCGCATCACCGGCGGCGGATACGTCTACCCGGGCGTGGATGGAAAGGTGTATGGCTCCAACGCCGAGCAGTGGTACGGCATGTACGACGGGCAGGCCACTGAAATTGCGCAGGCTGATGCGGCGAAGGAGAAGCAGGTCGGCAGCATCTACTGGCCCAACACGACATTCAATCTTCCCGACGGCCGTCGCGTCATCAAGTATGCGATGCCCGAACGGCAGATGAAGATCCATGACCCCAAGACCGACGAGATCAAGACGATCACCTTCGACTACACAACCGGGGGCGCTCACATAAGCAGTACGGGCCTGGGGCCTGCCGGCAAGATATACTCATCCTCCGGCCACCCGATGCACATGATCGTCTATGATCCGGCGACCGGTGAGCTGAAGGACCTCGGGCCGATACCGGACATCGGCGGCGGTCACATCAACATGATCGCCCATCAGAACCAATACCTCCTCGGTGGTTCGTACGGGGGCGGGCGGCTGTGGGCGTACGATACCACCAAGCCGTGGAATCCGAGCGGCCAGCGGCCCGCCTTCGCCATGTCTGCGGAAGACTTGGCCGCCCACGGACAGATACCCGACGGTGAGGTGAAATACATCCCCGGCCATGGTGTGGCGTTCTTCAATAGCGCGCACTACGGCGCGCAGGCCACATTCACGCTTGATGCGCGCGCCGACGGGCAGTACTACCTCCACATTCTCCCCTACCTCGGCTCGGGCTACTGTACGCTGCAGTTCTCATTCGACGGCCAGGAAGTCGGCGAGCCGTACGTGACCACTGATCCCCAACTCCGACCAGGATCGCCGCTTGTCATCGGGCCGATGGACCTTAAGGCCGGGCAACACCAGCTCGGCGTGCGCCTGCTCGACAATGACTCGCCGAATCCGTGGGGCGCGCTGTGCGGTGTTGACCTGACGACACACAGGCGGGACGACCTGGCCGAGGCCTCGGCGCCCAATCCCATCACACTGGCCCAGTGGCACGTAGACATCGGCCGCCCGCGCTACGTGCTGGCTCATCCCGACGGCCACACGGTATTCATGAGCGGCTATCCCGGCTATGGACGTTGTGGGGGCGGTGTGGGCATCTACGACTTCCAGACCGGCGAGACGTCGCTGCTGACGGCCGACGATGACCTGCTGCCCGGCCTGACCACCATCGAGCTGAAGGCTCTCTCCGACGACATGCTCTTCGGCATCACCTCTGCGCTGGCTCTCACCGGCGGGCACCGAACCGCCGAGGAGGCCGAGATCTACATGCTCAAGTGGCCGGAGCAGGAAATCGTGTTCCACATGGTGCCCGTCAAGGGCGCTAACCGCGTTATCAGTTGCACGATCGGGCCGGACGGACTGGTCTACGCACTGACGGACACAGCCGTCGTGTTCGCCTTCGACCCGGCGAAGAGAGAGGTGGTCCGCACGGCGGACCTCTCGGAGTACGGCGCGGTCCCGCGCCTCTCGATGCACACCGGGCCGGACGGCAATATCTACGCTCTGATGTCCGGGGCGGTGCTCAGGATCAGGCCGGACACGCTCGAACACGAGAAGCTCGGACAGCCACCGACAGGAGCGGGCAACGGCGGCGTGTTGCATGAGGGCATCCTGTACTACAGCTCGGGCTCGCATGTGTGGTCATTCGACGTACCGGAGTTGTAGGGTGACCTGCCCCCCCTGAAACTGGTCCAGTCGTTGTGTTAGAATGGCAGCGGCTGGAGCCAACAGAAAGGGGACAGTTGTGATGCCCCTTTTTCAGGGAATTCCGCGCTGTCCGCAGGAGGTGCAAGATGTAGAAAAAGCGAAATTACCCCCGAACAAGATCGGGAATCCGTGGAAGTGGCGAATATGAGGAATAGTAGTCAACATCGAACAGGGGAAAGGAGATGCAACAAATGAGGTTGAGCACAGGGCTTTTGGCGTTGGTTGCAGCATGTTTAACTTGTAGTGCAGCGCTGGCCGGAGACCTCAAGTGCCATGTGACCATGGGTGGGACCGATGTGGCGGCGGCGAAACTGATCCTGATGCCCGGCGCCGCAATGGCAACGACCGCCCCGGACGGAGTTGGCGTTTTCACCGGGCTGGCCGCCGGCACCTATCTGGTGACAGCCGAGAAGACCATCGGAGGCGTGTTGTACGGGGCGCTCAAGGATGCCATCGCCGTGCAGGCGACAGGAGGAGCAACCGTCAACTTGGCCATGACTCAAGCGATTCACATCAGTCAGTACATGCCGTTGGCAGTAGGCAGCCTGTGGCAGTATGCGACGAGCATCACTACCCCGACTGGGACTACGACCAAGACACGCCACGAGCGTGCCGTGGGCACGGACACCATTGCAGGCGACACGGTAACAGTCATCGAGGTCACCTGGTCGGGAAGTCCGGATGTCATGAAGATGTACAACAGATCTTCGTCGCAGGGGTATGGCGTGTACCGTGAGGCGCACGCGGGTGACACCTTGGATCACGTGCCACCGTTGAGGATCCCGAACGTGGTGCCGATGGGGGCCGCCATCCACTTGGCGAGCACAATCAAGCACAGCAGCGGCGCGGCCGACCAGCACATGACAATGACATGCAAGCTGGTGTCGTTCGACACCGTCAGCGTGCCGGCCGGCACATTCCCCGACTGCGCGCGCATCGAGTGCCAGCAGAAGATCGACGGCAAACCTGGCACCATGACCCTGTGGCTGGCTAAAGGGGTCGGGCAAGTGCGAGTGTTCGAGCGGAAGACCAACAAGCGGGTCAAGCGCAGCCTGGAGGAATACAGAATCAAGCCGGTACTGCTGAGGCCGTTGAGGGTGCCACGTCTGCTTATCCCCAGGCCGGCTGCGCCGTAAGTTACGGGAGGGGACGGTCGCGCCCCTGGCGGCGCGAATCGGCTCGGCTCCAGAGCCGACCTGGCACGGCTGTCCGGCAAGCGACGTAATTGTGCTGCCGCGTTGGCGTACTTGGCTGGATGACATACAATCCAAGGAGGAGAGGTGACCCAAATGTCTCGAAGACTACACGCAAGATCATACGTTGGAGGGATTGTCATAGTCGCAGTGGCCCTCTGTTGTGGCATGCTGAGCGAAGCCCAGGCGCAGATGCGCGCGCCCCGGGGAGTGAAGCTACAGCCTCGGATACTCAGAATGCCTGGCTTTCTGCTGCGTAAGGCTCCTGACCTGCAGGTGGCAATCAGTGGCCCCTCGAGGGCGGTTCAGGGAGAAGACATAGGCCTGAAGATAGTCGTTTACAACAAGGGTAATGCAGTAGCCCCAGGGACCGACACGACAAGCGCAAGCAAGGCATACATGGTGGACATCGTGTTGTCAGAGGACAGTGTCATACCTGTGGAGTGGGCCACGCAGCCTGTATATGCCGGGCTGACTGTGGATGATTTTGTTGACGACATGCTGATGCTGGGCGCCAGAATCAGCAATACCAAGAATATTGCGGCCCACAAGCTGACCACCTACACCCTCACCACGCACATTCCGGCGCGGACCCCGCCGGGCATCTACTGTATCGCCGCCGTCGTGGACGCAGGCGAGAATGTGGCGGAGTCCAAGGAGAACAACAACGTAGCCTACTACAGGATCCGCATTGGTGCGGCGGACGATCCAGATACGCGAGTTCCGCCGGGCGTTGACGTGTGGGTGATGCCCTACGCTGTAGGCAATACGACCATCAACAATATCAAGAACACGGGATTGACCGATTACGTGGACACCATCAGCGGGTTATCGATGGTCAATGCGCCCTTCGGCTCACGTCTGGGGCTGCGGCATGGGTACGACAGCCGGCTCCCCAACGCCACCATCGCCTACTATCGCTGGACATACAAGGCCGTCGGCACGTCGGTCTGGCAGGAATTCAGCGAGCCAGTGGGAGTGCATTACACTAAGAAGACAGGAGCATGGATCAGCTTCCCGGTGTACACCCTTGGCCCCCACCACATCAACGGCATGAGCCTGTACGAATTCAAGCCGCACGATCCGCCGAGCAGCCCGGGCGCAACCACCACGTGGCCGGCTAGCGACTGGTTTGGTGACATCTACAGCGGCTTCCTGGATTCACGGGCTCTGGCGAATGGCAAGTACGAGATCAAACTGGAGGTCTTCGGCCCGGGCGGCGCCAAGGTGACGCCGGCAGCCTCGACATTCGGGTTCATCGTTCCAACAGGGACCGCGGGCGACGGCACGATCACAACCGCAGTGGGTTCCCCTACCCCGGACGGTGGCTTCGCCTTTGCCGTGCACATAGACAACCGCGCATGCGGGGCGTATGTCGATCCGCCGGCGATCAGCACTACAACCGTGACCGACGAATGTGGATTCCTGCTCTACGATCCCTCTGTACCGGCATCGAACAATGCGGCAAAGGTGCGGATCTCATTCTTCGCAACACACCCGGACAAGCGCGCAATGTTCAACTTTCGCATAGTGCGCGGCATCAAGACCGCTTCTACCGCCGGTGGAGAGGTCTCTGCCGGGACAGCGGGAGTCTACAGCGGAGATGGAAACGGGCACTTCCAACATAAGTTCATGCGGACCGAACTATTGGGGCCCAAGTGCCCCGAGAAGGGGGCATTCTCGGCGAACTTGTACGTCTACGCCAAGGCGACCAATGGCTGGCACCACCGCCTCAATGGACTGGACGCTCACCACGTGCGCGCCTTCGCACTGGCGCCCAAGTAATACGGGCCGCTGATCAACACCTTATCGGGGAACCTGATCTGCTTTTGAGATGACGCGGTCCTGTACGGTGGTCTTTCGTGGCGCGCGGCTAGTGGCCGCGCGCCACAGTGATATCGGCGGCATGGTGGCCTTTCACAGCCGCCAGAATGACGCTGGCGTGCACAGCATATCGCTGTGTGGTGGAGCTGGCATGAACTCGGCTTTGCCCGCTACGAGGTCCCTCATCGTGCGGCCGTATCGGGTCGCTTGTGTGGCCATGACCGCAGTGTGAGATGTACTGCTGCTGCTGCCAACTGCATGCCGGCCCTGCGAGTGCGCCTTCGTGGGCGCGCTTACGGCGTAGGGTCCCAAAACCTATCTGTGCGCACGACAGATGGGCCGAGCCCTTGCCCCGCTTGGCGACGCCGGGACCCATCCGGGCATACCGCGGCACAGCGCCCACTCCGCCGGGGGGAGACCAGTCTTGGGACCTTGCGGGCAAAGTCAATTCCTCACACGTGTCGACAGGCGCAGATTGCCTCGCTCCCCTATCTCGCCGTAATCGTCCACGCACCAAACATGAGCAGGAATCCAGAGAACGCCTGGCGAATACACTCACAGTGCCTAAACTCTAGCTGCTGCTGTCCCGCTGTCGAAAGCGCAACATAAGCTCCGTTCCGAGTGTGGTCATAGCCCTGGGAGTTATGTGCACAGATGATAGGTTAGTGTGTACATAATTCGGCTCATAGACCCACTTTCCCCTACTTATGGGCACGTTTTGGGGTATTTTCGGGGAGAATCACTGAAAGTGAGACTAGTTGCAAGGTTATGGGCTCACTTTTCAGCCGATTTCGGCGATCCCAGAAATCGGCCATCTCCAAGCCAAAACTGTGTCCATAAACCTGCTTATAGTCCACTCGCCTCTTCACCATCCGACAACGCCACCAGCAAAGGAGCGTTGTCAGATGAAGATCCAACCGCTGTACGAAGAGTTCCTCACGTACCTCGCCGTGGAGCGCAACTGCAGTCCGTTGACAATTGATTCCTACAAGTCGGACGCAAGGATGTTCCAGCGTGCACTCAGCGAACTGGGTGGCGAAGATGAAGTCGAGATGGTCACAAGACAGGTACTGCGGCAGTATGTGATCTGGCTACGGGAACGGGGCCTCAACCCGGCCACCGTCGCCAGGCGTATCCACTCACTTCGATCGTTCTGGAACTACATTTGGGACAACGAGTACGTGACAGCAAACCCCTTCCGCGGCCTTACCCTCCCGAAGCAATCCCGAAAGCTCCCC
>JALGTY010000559.1 GCA_029821145.1 Candidatus Zipacnadia bacterium | reverse complement strand
ATCGAGTACTGGTGGCCGCACTTGGGGATCATGCTTTCGCCGCTGGCCACCCAATTTCGCTCATCGCAGAACGCAAAGTCGTCCACCGTAATCGTGCGGTCCACATCCCACGTTCGGCCGTGGTCGCGGCTGATCACCGCCTCGCAGCCGCGGCGATACGTAGCCAGCTTGCCGTCGCGGATGTCGATGCGGCGGATGACCGTCATCACCAGGTCGCCGCTTTCGAGGCGGTTCAGCGTCGCGTGCATGCGGCCGGGCGGGAGTACCTCCCGGATAGGCGACCAGGTCCGCCCGTCGTCTTTGGAGATCGAAACGGCCGTGCTTTCGAAATTGTCGCTGCAAAACGGATGTTCGCGGTAGTGGGGTCGCATGCCCAGACGCAGCGCCGCGACAATATCACCGTTGGCCGCACGCACCAGCGAGCCCTCGGTGCAACCACGAACGACGGTATGGCCCTTGTACGTATCCTCGCAATGCCAGGCCTCGGGCTGCGATTCGTTTTCCCATGTGTGCCCGCCGTCGCTCGACCAGCGCAGGAAGCTGTTGGTGGTGTGGAACGGCCAGGGCTCGCCGGTCAGGTTGCACCCCGCCTCGGCGATGCGCTCTGCATGACCGTTCGCGTCGCGGTCCACCAGCGCATTGCCCTCGGTGTTGAATGGCTCACCATTGGCCGCCAACTGCCGCGGTTCGCATTGCCACGTCCGCCCGTAATCGTGGCTGAAGTACTTATCGTTGCCCCCACCCGCCGACCCGCGCCCGGATGCGAACGTCAGCTCGCCTCTGCCCAAGTAAGTCAGAATCGTCGGCCGCCCGAGATGCCCTTCGACCGGCTGGTACGCACTCCACGTCGCCCCGCCGTCGCCGCTGAAACCGATCACCGTCTTCTCGTCGTATTCGTGGTTCCCGCGATAAGCGACGCCGATCAGCGCAATCTCACCGTTGTCCATCTGCGCCAGGCCGTAGGGGGTGACCTTCAGGCCCTGCCACTGGGGCACGAACCGGAACTTCGCCGGGTGACACACTTCTCCGCCCCGTCCGTCCCACTGACGGATGGAGTGCGGCTTCCAGGACAGTTCCTGCTGGTCAATTGGATCGTTCATTGAAGCCTCCGGGGCAATGTCAGGAGTTGCGGACCTACCTGACCGCGCTGATGATCTGCTCCCAATAATGCTACCAATTGTGATGCAGTAGTCTGGCCCGGCTTACCCAGTCCTGTACTGCCCGCCGAGAGGTCCTGGACGGCCTCAGCAATAGCCACAGCCGGAAGGCTGAGTGACATTCGCGTTGTGAGCATGCAGTGCGAAACCAGGCAATTCGTCTCGGCTTGGCGGTGTGGCGAATTCAGTTTTGGGTTTTTGGAAGGGACAGCTATTCTCCGATGGCCTCGGGCAGCGTCAGGCGCCAGACGTCGTTCTGCACGGGCCAGTGGTTGCCGGCGACTACCCACAGGCTGTTGTCATAGACATAGACCGTCGGCTCGTGGCGCGTCGAGAAGCCCGTCTCTTCGGACTCGAACTCATGCCAGGTCACGCCGTCCTCGGTGTACCAGACATCCCCGAAGTTCTTGCGGTGGACGTTGTCGAAGCCGCCGATTATCCACATCTTGCCGGCATAGACGGCGCTGACGAACCACATGCGCGGTGCCCAGGGCGCGTGCTCCAGGACGCGCTCCCAGTTCTCGCCATCCGCCGAGCACCAGACATCATTGAAGGTTGTGTATTTCTCGTAGCCCTCTTCGGGCGGGTGATTGACCTTGCTGATGCGGCCGCCCATGACCCAGAGCTTGTCCTTGAACACCGCAACTGCCGAACACGCGCGATTTCCGTACGGCGCATCGTTGGTGGCCCGTGTCCAGGTCGCTCCGTCGGTCGTGTGCCAGACGTCCCTGCCGCTGCCCAGTTGCCACATCTTACCGTCATGGACGACAAGCTCGCCATAGCTCGCCATAGCCTCTGGTGCCGAAGGGGGTCTTGTCGAGGACCTGCGTCCAGTTGAGGCCATCGGTGGAGTTCCACACACTCGCCTTGACGGCCCACATCTTCCCATCGTAGGTTGTCAGCTCGCTGTAGCCCGGGTAGGGGGTCGCCTCACTCACGCGGGTCCATGTCTCGCCATCGGTTGTCCACCAGAGGTCTCTGGTGAGCACATTCCCGTGATAGTAGCCGTTGCTGATCCACATCTTTCCATCGAATACACAGTCCTCAGCCGTATCGCGGGGACTGAAGGCGGCTTCCTCCGTTACACACACCCAGCTACTGGGCTTCGCTTCGGCGGTC
>JALGTY010000558.1 GCA_029821145.1 Candidatus Zipacnadia bacterium | reverse complement strand
GTAACCGGAGAGTTCTACATCCGCTCCAACGCCTTCTCCAACCAGAACGTCATCGAGCAGATCGAGGCGCTAGGCGGGGAGGTGTGGATAGCGCCGGTGTTTGAGTGGTTCCTGTACCGCAACGTCCGGCGCGACATCCGCGCGAGATTAGACAGCAACTGGCTGCTGCGGCTGAAAAACACCGTGATGGATAAGGTGATGCGCCGAGATGAGCACAACCTTGCTGCTCCGTTCGCTCGACTACTGCGCAACACCTACGAGCCGTCCAGCGAAGAGGTGCTGGAGATGGCCAGCCCATATATCCACCGCAGCTTTGAGGGCGAAGCGATCATGACCATCGGCAAGGCCGTTGACTTTGCCGACAAGGGCCTCTCGGGCATCGTCTCGATTATGCCCTTCACCTGCATGCCGGGGACGGTGTCTCATGCGATCATGCGGCTGGTCAGGGAAGACAAGGGCGGCATCCCGACACTGAATATGGTCTATGATGGGAGCGAGCAGGCGACGGCGCTGACGCGGCTGGAGGCGTTCATGTACAGCGCGCGGGAGTATATGAAAAGTCGTCCGCTCAATGAGCGCACTGAGACTGCAGGGCACTAGCGGGGCAACGCAGAGGGACAAATAGTGGAAGCCGGAGGTCAGATGGCCTCCGGCTTCCTGTGTGGAGAGAGCAGGCGGTTACGTTTCCGCCTTCTTAATCGCGGCCCTGTACAGGCGCTGGTAGCGTTTGGCTGAGGCGGTCCAGGAATAGTCGGAGCCAAAGGCGTTGGCAACCAGCTTCTGCCAGCGCTTTGTGTCGGCGTATGCCTTCAGCGCCCGATCAATAGCGCCGGTCAGCGCTTCGATCGAGTACTCCTCGAAGTTGAAACCGTTTGGCTTGGAGCCGGTTGGGCGGATGGTGTCGGCCAGCCCGCCAGTACGGCGCACAATCGGCACCGTGCCGTAGGCCAAGGCAATCATCTGGCCCAGGCCGCACGGCTCGTAGCGCGAGGGCATCAGGAACATGTCGGCCCCCGCATAGACCTTGCGAGCCAAGACATTGGAGAACTCCAGCCGCGCGCCGATGTTCTTGCGCGTGTCGGCCGCTTTCGAGAAGATAGCCTCAAGCTGCGGATCGCCGGTGCCCAAGAGGATGAGCTGGAAGTCGTCGCTCTTATCCACGATTTCCGCCACCAGGTCCAGGCCCTTCTGCGCGTCGAGGCGAGTGACCATGCCGATGAGCGGGATGTCAGGGGCCTGCGGCAGGCCGAATTCAGCCTGCAGGTCTGCCTTGCACGCGGCCTTGCCGGCGAGATCGTTGGCGTCATACTGCGCGGCGATGTGGGTGTCATTGCGCGGGGACCACAGGTCGTAATCAATGCCATTGATGATGCCCCAGACATCCTCGCCGCGCTCGACAATCAGCTCCGAGATAGCGCCCCCTGTGGCGGTGTCCCTGAGCTCCTCGGCATACCTGGGGCTGACGGTGTTGATCATGTCGGCAAATATCAGGCCGGCCCTGGCGAGATTGATCTGACCGTTGTCCATCGCCCTGCTCACCCGTGCATCGCCCAGGTCCAGCCCGACCACGTCAAGATGGTTCCGTGGGAAGGTGCCCTGGTAGCCGTCGCCCAGGTTATGCCCGGTAAACACCGTGGCGTAAGGCAGGCGGCGCAGGTTGCAGTAAGCGGCGATCAGCGAGGTGTGCCAGTCATTGAGGTGAGCCGCCGAGCATTGTCAGGATAAGCTGCGCCGGGTGGGCCATAGATGCCTTCACGGTCGAAGTAGTCGTTGTGCTCGATGAAGTAGATTGGCACCTTGCTGTCCGGCAGGTAGGACATGTCAAGCGCGCAGCCGCTTTCGCAGGTGGGCATCGGCACCGGCACGGCTTTCAACACGCGCTGCAGCCGGCCCGCCTTCGCTGCGGCCACGCGGTACTTGGGCATGATCACGCGGATGTCTATGCCCAACTCGGCCAGGGCCTTGGGCAGGCTGCCGGCAACATCGGCCAGCCCTCCCACCTTGGCAAAGGGATCAACTTCGGCTGAGACAAGCATTACTCTCATGTGACACCACCTTTGCGTAAGATTCTTGCTCATCAAGCACGATGCGGCTGGGAACGACAGTGATGCCGTCGTCGGTGACCACAAAGCGCCTGGCGTCGCGCTCGCGGTCATCGCCTATGCTCATGCCGGCGGGTATGGTCACGCCCTCGGCAACAATAGCTTTGCACAGGTGTGCACCCGGTGCGACAGTGACATCGTCCATCAGTACAGACTGCTCGACACAGGCATCGCGTATGCTTACTCCCGGAGACAGGACGGATTGCCTCACGGCGGCGTCGGTGATGAGGCATCCGGCGGAGATGATCGAATCGGCCACGTAACCGCCACTGCCATCTGCGCTGCAAGTTATCTTCGCCGGAGCCACGACTGGTCGGTAGGTGTATATCGGCCAGGTGGGGTCATACAGGTCTAACTTAGGCTCGGGGCTGACGAGGTCCGCGTGCGCTTGCCAGTAGCTGCTGAGGGTGCCGATGTCGCGCCAATAGTCGTCAGCTCCACGGCCGGCGGACTTGAAGCGATAAGCATACACCTCCTCGCCCGCGGCCACCATCGCCGGGATGATGTCCTTGCCGAAGTCATGTGAGGTGTCGCGGCGCGCATCAGCAATCAGATGCCTGACCAGGGCTTCGGTGCGCCAGATATAGACGGCCATACTGACCAGTGCCATGTCCGGGTTATCGGGCATCGGCGAGGGGCTGGCGGGCTTTTCTACGAACTGCTCTATTCTGCCATCGGCAGCGGCTGTGACGACTCCCAACTGCGTACACTGCTCTGCCGGCAGGGCCAGGCAAGCGATGGTAAGGTCGGCGTCGGTGGTCTGGTGCTGCTGCAACATCAAGGAGTAATCCATCTTGTAGGCGTGATCGCCGGAGAGCAGAATCACGTTTTGTGGCCGCTCCTGCTGGAGGAGAAAGAGGTTCTGGAATACCGCGTCGGCAGTCCCGGCATACCAACGGTCGGCGAACAGCTTCTGCGGTGGTATCAGGTCAACGAACTCGTCCAAATCGTCGTTGAGCAGGGGGGCCCATCCCTTGCGCACGTGGCGGTTGAGTGAGCTGGAGGCAAACTGAGTGAGCAGATATATGCGCCGGAAGCCGGAATTGACACAACTGCTAAGCGTGAAATCAATCATGCGGTAGGCGCCGCCAAAACGTGCCGCCGGCTTGGCCATGTTATTGGTCAGAGGCACCAGCCGCTGCCCTTGACCGCCGGCCAGGACAATCACCAAGGCCCTGCCACCACTCTCACAGCCGTGCTGTGGTGGCTGCAGATGTATGGACATCCTGGTTCAACTCTCCTTCGCTGCAACGCACGGTGGCTCGATGCCGCGTTTCCTGACGGCTTCGGCAATCTGCTGTTTCAGCCCGGACAGGTCGGAAGACTTGACAACATAGGCGTCAGCGGCCCAGGTCATGAAATCGTCCTTGTAGCTGGAATAGGCGGTGTTGAGCACCACCGGCATCTTGTTGTCAATGGCCAGTATGCGGCTCAGAGCCTCCACCCCGTCCATACCGGGCATCGCGATGTCGAGGACCACCACATCAATCCCGTCGCTTTGGACGATGGCGATGGCCTCCTGGCCGCTAGCGGCTTCTACGACATCATAGCCCTCGTAGCTGAGCTCCTCCTGATACAGCAGCCGTTGATTCTGATCGTC
>JALGTY010000557.1 GCA_029821145.1 Candidatus Zipacnadia bacterium | reverse complement strand
GCCGGCCCGCTCCCCGTCGGGCAGCCGAATCATTAGCGGTATGCGCAGCAACTCGTTGTACATATTGGGCGGCGACTTCATAATGGTGCCGTGATCGCCGTGGGGGTGACCGTGATCGGCCAGGACGATGACCACAGAGCGATCCAGCAGCCCGGTTTCGCGTAGTGTGTCAATGAAATGACCAAACCAGCGATCCACCAGTGTCACCTCACCGGCATACATACCCCGGATATAGGCCAGCTCTGCGGCGGTCATATAGTCTACGGTTGAGTAGTTGGCGTCAATCAGGCGTTTGCCGTCATAGTCAGGGTCGGTGTACATCGCATCATACGGTGCGGGTGGATTCCACGGCTCGTGGGGATCAAAAGAGTCAATCCAGAAAAACAGCTTGTCTTCATCCTGCAGGCCCCGGGCCATCCGGGCTGCTTCCTGAAAGACCTGGGCAGGGAAGGTATCCGCTTCGGACTGCCAGTGCTGAGTATTGCGCAGGAAGTTGTCAATCACTCTTCGTTTGGTGGCTGACTGCTGAGGGTGAACATATTGGTCCAGGTCTTTATCGTGGGGCACCAACTCGAAGCAGTCGCCCTCCTGGCCGCGGATGAACTGGAACGAGTCGAAGCCCCGATGAAAGTTCATCCCGGGCTTGGCCATGTGATAAACATCGGTGATCATCGCGCTGGTGTAGCCGTGGTAGCCCAGAATCTCGGCGGCAGTAACATCTTCGTTGCTCAGCGGCTGCCAGGGCCGGCTGTGTAGTGTGCGGCATCCTGTAACCAGAGCCGTACGCACCGGAATGGTGGGCAGCGCCTCCGGATAGGCATTATCGAAGAGGATCGCCTCCTCGGCGAAGGCGTCCAGGTGTGGCGTCTGGCAAACTTCGGAGCCGTATGCTCCGATGTGATCGCGGCGCAGCGAATCAAGTACAATCCAGAAAATGTTCATTGTTACCCCTCTATGCAATTGGTCCGACGGCACTCATAATAACCTTCCCGATACGCTGTAGTTGACCTCCTTGCAGCGCGATCAACCACTTGAAGACAATGAACCCAGGTGAGCCGCCACAGAATCCAGAGAAGGACCTGTGGCTTTGTCTACGAACATTAAAATTAGGTGGCTGTCCGATCGTGGGGATCTGTTGGGGTTGGGAACAGTCAAGTCGGTCTGCGCGTCTAACATTGCGTTGCGATAGATGGTCCCAGGCACACGGGATCAATCAGGAGGTGGTCAGATTGCACCGTGTAACTAAAATCGTGCTATGGACGCTCGCTGGTATCGGGGTTTTGGCAATTATCGGCGTGGTGCTGATGCCCGTCTTTAGCCTGTCGCGAGAGAAAGCCCGCCGTGTGGGCGGCATGGCGGAGATGCGAATGGGTGCGCAGGCGCCCGAATACGAGTACGCAGGCGAAGAGGTGGCCGACGCAGCGAAATCCGCTGCTCCGTCGTCTGTGCTCATTACGGAGGCGGCTGCCGCCACCGTTGACCGGCAGATTATCTACAACGCTAATCTGACTGTAAAGACAGATGATGCTGAGAGTGCTCGCCAGAAGGTCGTGAAGCTGGCCGAAGAGGCCGGAGGATTCCTGGCGGACAGCACCACGCACGTCGGCGAAGCTGGCGAACGGTATGTTAACATAAAAGTGCGCGTTCCTGCGGGGCGCTTCAGTGAAGTCGTCGCCCAGATTCGGCAATTGGGAAAAGTCGAGGACGAGAGCATTACCTCCCAGGATGTCACTGAGGAGTTTATTGATATGCAGGCGCGCCTGCGCACGCTCAATCTGGCCGAACAACGACTGTTGGATATGCTCAAGCACCGGGGTAAGTTGAGTGAGCTGCTGGAAATTGAGCGGGAACTGGCCACACGGCGCGAACAGATTGAGAAGACCGAGGGCCGGCTTCGCTACCTCAAAGACCGGGTCAGCTTCTCAACCATCCAGGTCAGCCTCTACGAGAAGGGGCCGGCGGTAGTCGGGCCCAGTGGTCCCTACGATATACTCTATCACGTG
>JALGTY010000092.1 GCA_029821145.1 Candidatus Zipacnadia bacterium | reverse complement strand
ATGCAGGGCCCCCAGCGGCCCGCCGCCAATAACCAGCACGCTGTCGCCGGCTTTCACGCCGGCAATCTGTTGCGCGTTGATGACGCAGCTCAGCGGTTCGCTCAAGGCGGCTGCCTCATCAGGCACATTGTCGGGCACCTTGATGAGGTTGCCGCCCGCTATTGCCGCCGGCGGAACAGCCAGTAGTTCGGCAAAGGCGCCGTCAGCCTGCAGACCGATGGGGAGGGAATTGGGACACATATTGCCCAGGCCCAGTCGGCAGTACGAGCAATCCCTGCACGCCACGGTGGTGGCCAGCGTGACCCGTTCACCTTCCGCCCAACCCGCGACCTTCTCGCCAACGTGTGTAATATGCCCGACCATCTCGTGGCCGATGATGCGCGGTGGCTTGCAGCGGTGATGCCCGATGGTGGCTAGTTTGACATCTGTGCCACATATCGCGCAACAGTGCACTTGCACGATCACATTTGCTTTTGTCGCTTCTGGTGCGGGGCAATCCTCAACACGGATATCCCCTGGCCCGTAGTACACGGCTGCTTGCATCTACCACCCCCCCTGCAGTCGGCAAATTCCTGATGATAGTTCTGTAGTGTGCTATGACCTGGCCCAATAGTGGTACCGATTCCTGTGTGGCACTGCCGCAAATGTGAAGGCACGATCACTTCGGAGGTTGCCTTGGCTCATCCGGCGGCGTCCACCCCTCTGGCACACGCCACGAGAAGCGCCCCGCAGCCGGTATCCCGATCGCTCCCTTGCCTTGGTAGCCACCACCGGCATAGAACATTATTCCCA
Organism: Candidatus Zipacnadia bacterium; assembly: GCA_029821145.1. Classification (GTDB taxonomy): domain Bacteria; phylum Armatimonadota; class Zipacnadia; order Zipacnadales; family UBA11051; genus UBA11051. The sequence continues at coordinate 11,771 of JALGTY010000092.1, read as the reverse complement.
TAAACGGCCAACCCCGTTTGCGAGCTTGGTAGCCGGCCTGACACCAGCCCTTGACATTCTCTATGTTGAACATCCCCGGTGCACCAATGCTCCGGAATCCCATACGGGAAAATGCTGCTATGTCCCGCCAACCTTCGACTGCCCCAAGTTCGTGTTTCCCCCTCCCGTAATACCAGGGAAGCAATATCACCTCTTTGGAGAGGTTCCTGAGAATCTCCATTCCGGATGGCGAATGCTCCGGACCTCGCATCATGTCCGCCCAGATGATGACGTCCGTCTTCGGGCTTAGGGCCTTGACCTCCTTGAGCAGGCGATTCACATCCGCGGCGAACAGTTGCTCAAAACTGCGGCCCGTGCGAAGACAGCGGCGGTCAGTCACCCCGGTAGTCCACTTGCCGTTCACCAGATGGAAATAGCTCATCGCCTCATCGTGCGATAAGTGGACGTAGGCGACCGGGGGAAGCAGCGTCAGCACGTTCTCAAGATACTGTCGCACAATGGCCTTGCCACGGGGTTCGCTCAGGCAGCGAGAGAAGACGCGGGAATAATGGGGATGGCGGGCCACGTAGTCATAGGACGCGAGTACGGCGCCACCGTCGGGAATGCGGCTGTTCTCGGTCCTGGCCACCGCAGGCGAATTGGTCCTCGGTCTGCCCTTGGAATCATAGAACGGGAACTTGAGCGGCTCCGCGATGATACGAAAGTCGCGTCCTTCCTCGTATGGCGTGCCGTCCGCGCTGCGCAGCTCCACGCGCGAGCTCTCGGTCTGAATCACATTGCTGTTCTTGAGGTGCGTCGGCTCCTCGCCGTTCAACACTAATGCTTCGTCTTCCACGGCCATGCCTTCCGCCACATTCGGATCGATCCACAATTCACTTGCTTCGGCGTGGGCGGTGTTCTGAATGAAAGGCACATAGTCGATTCCGTATGACCGTGCTGCCTTGATTGTTGCCAACACGTCGTCCAGATGCCTGACGTATGGCTTTGTTGCCGTCTGGCCTATCAGATGGTCGCTTGCACTGGGGATGCCGCCGTTGAATTTCAATCGAGCCATGATCTTCCCGCGCTCAGGAGACTGCGTCGTCCCGATCCCCCTGAACCAGCGTATGGGCAAATCCGGGCCGTCCTCGATTGCGCAGCCGGGGAGCACCCATTCCCCTTTCTCATGAGCGACCAAATCCATCAACGTGATCAGACCATAGAAAGCGCCACGTGCGCTTGAAGCGGCGATCCTGACGGAGGCGCTGTCCACGTGGAGCACGTAATCCTCCTCGTCGCTGCCGCGCTCGTCGAACGTCACCTGGAGCGACGTCGTGTCGCTCGCCTCAGCCGGACGCAACTGCACCGCCCCCCGCATCTCTTCTTCCAGCAGCTCCAGCGCCGCGCCCAAGTCCAGCCGGGATGGATTCTTCTTCTCCCTGAACGCAGCGTCCAGCCGATAGGCGCACTCCTTGGGGAAAACAAACGCTTTCTCTCTTGGGTGCCACTTGGCCGACCGAATGGCGACGGTGGCGTCGGGCGGGCCGAGCCTGACGTTCCCGAACCGGACCACGCCCCCTCCGGCTTTGGTGAGCTCCACCACTACCTCCCTCGAAGCGCCGGCAAACCCTTTGAGCCGCAGAGCAAGCGCAATCGGCGTGCTTACGTCAGTCGACACTTCGGCCAGCAAGTGCCCTTGCGGGTCCAGTGCGCGGACGACGGCACTAGCTTTCTCGGCATGGGTAGGAACCGCATAGGGGAAGTTCCGCACGGTCGTACCGTAGAACATGCGGTCCGGTGACGACTGGACTACCACGTCGCAGGTGACCAGAAAAGGCATGTGGCTTCCCACGACGAAGCGCTTGCTCATTTTCGCCCCAGGCTCCCGGATTTCGATAATCGTGTCTCCGAGGTCCGTGCGCACCGGCGGTGCCCCAAGCAGGACCAGGCGATGATCAACGCATGGCTTAACCGCCTGGTCAACGTTCGCGCTGCTGCGAACGTTCTCCAACGCTTCGTTGTCTTTCAGGCCATGGATCTCGAGCCTTCCGCTTCCTGTCGAGCGCATCCAACAGCGAACGGTGTAGTCCGTGTCCGGCTTGCAGACAACACGCTGACGAACCAGGAAGGCATCTTTCCAGGGCGCGGTAACTTGAAGGCTGCTCTTGCCACCGTGACATTCGGGTGAGGCGAACATGTGCAGCGGCTCTTTCAGAGCGTGGTACTTGGGGTGCCACGGCAGCCACAGACGTCCTTCCCAGCCCACAAACTGGTCGGGGCCGGAGATGTCCTCAAACCCCGCATTGATGATCTTCAGGCCTTCTATCTCAATGTCATCGAACCAAGCCAACGGGCTGTTTGAGCTGTTTATCAGAAGCACGGCCAACTCGCGATATGGGCCGGAATTGAAAGTGGCCCGGGTCATCTGCCAATCCGGTGAGCCCCAGCCGCTTCCTGGACCGGACGACTTCCAGCCATCCCGCTCCTTGTTGTCGAGGTTGGCAGGGGATGAAGTCTCGGGGACGATGACATCCAGAGTTGCCTTCACGAAGTAGAACGGCCTGGGGCCAAGGCATTTCGCCGGCGTCGCACCCGGCACCGGCAGTTGATAGCCCCTGGCCGTGAAGCTGTAGCGTCCCGCTTTGGTAATCTGGAACTTCTCGCGGAGCGTGAATGTCCCGCCGAGCGTTGTCGGCCCCGTGCTGGACCGTGCCACTCTCTCCTTCTTGAGCCTTACGACCTCAACCCAAAGCGCATTCAAGCCATGCGGATGAAAAGCCGTTACGGTGATAGGCGTGTCAGGAGTCACCTGAAACGAGCCGCCTATGAGCGGCTGCAAGACAGTGTCACCGTACTTGAGCGAGCCGCCGTACTCCTGGGCAGAACACTGCCCGCCGCAGAGAAAGGCAGCGCCGAGTGCAAGTACGATCATGAACGCGCTCCCGCGGCGGGTTGTTGTCAGCGTCTCTTCATTCACTGGCCCAGTCATCCAATAATGTATGCCTATTTTCGCGATCGAAATCGCATCGAAGATTCTCACGCTTGGTGGTGGACGCGCCGCTCACAGGCTTTCCTCGTAGAGCTGCGATATGGAGAACTTACGCCAGCGATACCATGCTTTCTCGCCGCCGGCAGGAAAACTGATGATGTAGCCGATGGTGATGTCGTCTTCGGAGGCGAAGATGCTGGCGTAGTGGTGATGTCTGAAGCCGTCAGGAATCTCGCTGAGGATCTCGTCCGGGCCGCTGCCGCCCCGGATCATGGCCGTGAGCTCGGCAGGGGGCTCGACCCACTCGACATCCTCCACGCCGGGGCCCAACTCCAGTGTGCGTAGTCGCCCCCACGTCTGGCCGTCGTCCTCTGAGATCGCAAGGGACAAGCGACTGCGACGGTGGCCGCGGCAGATCTCCTCGGCAGACATCTGGTTCCAGACGAGGAGCAGGTCGCCGGTGGTGGGAATGCGGCAGAGCGCACAGGGTGAATTCGACATCGCCAGGTCGGTGGTCTCGACCTTGGCCCAGGATTCGCCGCCGTCGCTGGAATAGCTCTTGAGGATGCACCCGCACGTGGAGCGCATGAAGCAGAGCAGGCGCCCGTCCTTCAGTTCCGCGACCACCGGTTCCTCGCAAGTCCAGTGTCCGAGGTGGCCGTCGTCAAAATAACCCATCAGGAATCCCCGGGATGTCTGCCAGGTGAGGCCCTCGTCGTCGCTGTAACACATGAAACTGCCCGCGAGTTCCGGCACGTGGGTGTGGGTCTCGAGGCAGATGGTTTCGCCCCGCCAGATGGCGTAACCGCCGCGCTGGTCGCGGGTATAGTCGGGGTGGTCGCCATCCATTTCGAGGTAGTAGGGGACGACGATGCGACCCTTGTGCGGGCCGTTCTGAATCTGGATCTCGACGGCATCGAGACACTGGCCGATGTTGTAAGGGTTGATTCGTCCGAGCCTCGTCCAGGTCTTCCCGTCCTCGGATGTCGCGGCGTAGTTCTTGTCTTCGATTCGAAAGAGCTTGCCGGAGAGTAGGCGGAAGTCGTGGGGGCGTTCGTAGCGCTCCACGTCCTTGAAGGGCTGTTCGCCGGCGGGCAGGGCGTCTTTGGGAGGGTTCTTCGGGGTGTCCATGCTGTTGCTCCTTTGGCTCTACGATCAGGTGAGATACTGGGTGGATATCGTTTGGGCGACAAGCGCATCCAAACGGAGAGCACCTTGAGGGATCAACGGGGCTTGGAGGTATAGATTCTGACATTGTCCACCATGGTGTCGGCGTACATGTAGAGGCCCACGATTTGCTGGTCGGCGCTCATGATGGGCGCCGGATCGCGGGCCTCGACAATCGTGCTCCCATCCACCACCAGCCGGAGTGCATCGCCGTCAAGCTCAGCCATGATCTTGTGGACCTTGCCTGCCACGATGAACCGCTGGGCGCTCCTGTCTTCAAGCTGCTCACCGTTCCGCACGATGCGATTGAGCGTGTTTCCAGAGGCGCCGAATTGAAACAGGTAGCCGCCGTCGGCGCGTTTGCAGCCGGTGCCGCCGCTGTGGATCACCGGGCTGAAGTCACATGGCCTCTTGGTAGCGGCGGGGGTCATGGCCTCGAATTCGATACGCTGGCAGCCGGGGAATTTCTTGTTGATGACGATCTCGGAGTAGCCCATTCCGCAGACGAGCTTGCCGGCCTTGATACGCCACTGGCCACCAATTACCTTCCAGTCGTCGCCGAGCTTCTCACGCTCGAAATCGTCGCTGAAAACGAGGGTCCATTGCCGCGTGGACTTGGCGGGCGCGGCCGCGTCTATCTCTCTGATGCACTTCCGGGCAGCGGCTCTGTCTGCCGGGGGAGCTTCCCGCGTATTGTTGATGGTCTCGAATTGCGTCCGGGCGACGGCAAGGAGCCCCTGCTTGAAGTAGCAGTGTGCGATCTGAAGCTGCGCGCTGGAGCGCTCGGCGTCTGTCTCCGCGAGGATCAGCGCCTGGCCAAAGTACGCCCTCGCCTTGGCGTAGTCACCTGCCTTGTACAGTGCCATGCCGGCAGCAAGGGCCTCCTGGCAGTCACGGACCTGGAGCGCCCTCTCCGGGCCGTAAACGTTGCGATAGACCTTCATGTTGCCCACCGAGTAAACGGCTTTCTCCGGCGGGTTGAAGAACCAGTTGTGGTGGATGTCCGCGTGGTCTGAGGGGACCCCTCGAATCCCGACATGGCGCAGGGGACTCTGGAAGGTGTTGTGATGAATGTGCAGCCAGTCGCCGGCGATGTCCGTACTGTCACCGCGGTCGCGTCCACCGTGCATGTCGAAGTGGGTACTCGTGGCGTGGGGCAGGATGAGATTCCAGGCCGCCTCGTAGCTGGAGCCGGGAGTCCCACCGGAAGCGATGTGGTGGCGACAGTAGTCGAACTTGTTGGCGATTATCGAGACCGCGCACCTATCTACCCGCACGCCGTAACCGAGACCACTGCGCTGGATGTGGTGGATGTAGTTATGGTGGATACGGACATTGAAAGCCCCCGGCCCGGCGGAGACGCCACGGTAGTTGAAGTTGTATATCTCGCAGTTGTCAACCTCAAGTCCATACTCCCTCGTATAGAGGAAGTTGTTGTTGAACGCCGTCTGATCCGTCCCGCCGTACGCCCCTTCGAACCGCAGCCCGGTCACACGAACATCATCGCCGCCGGTTTGCATGAGCATGAACGTCGTCCGGCTCGTCGTGAAGAGCCGCGCTCCCTGCGAGCCCTTCAGCCCACGCGTTCCGGCCAGCGTCACTCCCTCCGGTATGCTGATATTCCTCATGCCCGTCAGGTCTATCTCCATACCGTCGGGCACGAATACGACCTGCCCTGGCTGCGCCTGCTTGAGCGCCTCCAGCAACTCCTCCTTGGTGCTCACTGTGAAGTCGCCCTTGGTGAAGATGTCGCTGTAACCCTCACCTCCGCCTATCGGGTTGCCAGTGGGATTAGCTTCGCAGCCGTACGTTTCTTCGGCCCCCTGCGCCAGCCCGGCGGAAGTGGCGACCGTCAACAACACCAGCACGAGCACACAATAGCAAAGTGTCCTCATACGAAGAGGCTCCTTTCGTGTGATGCAAGCTGCGCCTCGCCCAGCTTGCATCGGGAGTTTCCTGCGGAAACTCCATGCGGCACAGACGCTGTTACCATGTTGTGCGCGACTAGTCGGGCTCGGATGTGTAGATCCTGAGATTGTCTATGAAGGTCTCACGGTACATGTAGAGTCCTGCGATTTCGTGGCCCTCGCCCAACAGAGGGGCACTATCGCGGCCCTCAACAATGGTGCTGCCATCCACTGTAAGCCGAACCGTATCGCCATCAAGCTCAGCGACGATATTATGGACTTTCCCGGGTTCGATGAAGCGATCGGCGCTTCGGTCTTCGAGTGGTTCATTGCTGCGCAGGATGCGATTGAGGGTATTTCCGGCGCCCCCGAATTGGAGCAGGTAGCCGCCCTCGAAGCCTCTGCTGCCCTTGCCGCCGCTGTGGATAACCGGGCTGAAGTCACACGGCTTTTCGGCGCGGGTCATGGCCTCGAACTCGATCCGCTGGCAGCCGGGGAAGGTCTTGTTGATGACGATTTCCGAGTAGCCGTTGCCACAGACGAGCTTGTCGTCTTCTATGCGCCACTCGCCGGCAATGACCTTCCAGTCCTCGCCGAGTTCGTCACGCTCGAAATCGTCACTGAAAACGAGGGTCCATTGCCGCGTGGACTTGGCGGGCGCCACCTGTCCTATCTGTTTGATACGCTGTCGCGCAGCGAGTCTGTCATCCAGGAGAGCCTCCCGCGTGTTGAGGACAGTCTCGTATTGAGTCTGGGCGACGCCAAAGAGGCCCTGCTCGAAGTAGCAGTGTGCGATGTGCAACTGCGCTCTGGACCGCTCGACGGCGTCGGCTGCGAGGGTCAGCGCCTGGACAAAATGCACCCTTGCCTGCACGTAGTTGCCTGCCCTGTATATTGCGATCCCGGCCTCAAGGGCCTTCTGACACTGACCGGCCTGATACTCAGCATCCCAGATCAGGGGTTGCTGGCGGCCGTAGGCGTTGTTGTGGGACTGAACGTGGGTATCGCCGCCCGTCGGCCAGGGCCTGAGGACGTGCTTGCCGGGGCCGGCATGGTAGAGCCAGTTGTTGTGGATCTCTGCCTGCTCACGAGGCACTCCGCGGATGGCAATTGCGGCCACCCCCGTGCCACGGAACGTGTTGTGATGAATCTTCATCCAGTGACCGGCGATGTTGGTGCCGTCGCGGCGGTCTCCTCCGCCGTGCATGTCGAAGTTGTGGCTGAGCGAGACACCCAGCTCCACGTTGTTGGCTGCCTCGTAGGCATTCCCGGGCTTGCCGGTGCCCGCGATGGAGTGGCGGTTGTAGTCGAAGAGGTTGTACTCGATGAGGGAGACAGCCTCCTCGCCGTAGCCGTGGCATACACCGTAGCCGAGACCGTTCATCTGGTTGTGGTGGATGTAGTTGTGATGAATGTGGTGGTCGTGTCCGTCCCACAGGTGGATGCCCGCGTGGCTCCAGCCGGACACGTCACAGTTGTCCACTTCCAGGCCGGAGAACTTGGAATAGATGCCTTCGGATACCGGGAACCTGTAGTAGTACTCGTGCTGGACCTTGCTATCCCCGCGCTCAGGCTTGAAGGAGCGCCCGGCATGGTCGGTTCTGCGCTTGGGGTCCGGGCCGCGAATCCGCAACCCGGTGATGCGCACGTTCGGGCCCAGGGCCCGTATGAAAGGCCTGGTGGCAAAGGCGTCGCAGTAGATCATGGCACCCTTCGAACCTTCGTGTCCGCGGTTGCTGGCTAGCGTAACGCCTTCGGGTATCTCCAGTACCAGCTTCTCGGCAAAGACCAGCGTCGTACAGTCAATGTCGGCATCCGGCTCGACATACACCACCTCGCCCGGCTGCGCCTTCTTCAGGGTCTCGAGCAGTTCATCCACCGTGGCAACGCGGTAGTCCCCATCGGTCACGATCCGCTGATAGCCGGCGCCTCCGCCGATGGGTCCCAACTCGTCGGCCTTAGCGCCATACACCTGACCGTTGATCTCGATCCACGTCTGCCCCAGATCGGCCGGTGGAGGCACGCTATCAATGCGTGATTGCGCCGCAGCCGCCCCCACTCCCAAACACAACACGAGTAATACATTTCGGTACGTAATCATCTCCAATTCCTCCTATTTGGGAAAAGCCCACAGGTAAGCCCGAACAAAACCAATGTTCGCCGTTCACAGCCTTCTCCGCCGGCCCGTGCAGCCGCCCGTCGTATGATAGTTGAGGCCCGGCCGCTGTGTTGGTCCGTCCGACGGCGACGCAGCAGGCGGCCACGGCTGCAGCGGGACAGCTCACTGCAAGCCAATATCACTCGGCTTGCAGTACGACGTCCAACCACGTCCTCCCACCGGCCGTTATCGTCTGCCCGGTGTACACAGCGGTATTGAATCCCGGAGCCGTGACGATCACGTTATAAGTCCCCGGAGCATACCACTCCAACTCGTAAACGCCGCCGGCGTTTTCAGGACGGGTCGCCCCGACGGGCTTATTGCCCTTCATCAGGACCAGAGTGGCGTTGACCACCGGCGTGCCATTGGCGTCCTTGACGAACCCCACGACCCGCCCGCGCGTCTGGAAATCCTCATCGGTGAGCTTCGACATCGCCACGGTGATCTCCGTTTCTGCGTCATCGCGTACCGTGACAGCGCGAGTGACGGAGGCGTAAAACGGTGCGGAGACGGTCAGAGCGTATCTGCCCGGCATAATGTCCTGCAGCAGGCAACCATTTTTGTCCTTTGGGACCACACCAACAGCCTTGACCTGGCCGCCGGACATCAGCACAACGACGGCGGGCGTGGCCACCGAGACGTGGACCTCTACGCTACCTGGTGTCGCCTGAGCGATAGCACAGGCCGCCAACAGCGTCAGCACTGCACTAACGGTGAGAATTGCCCCTATCGTCTTCACCTCTGCTTCCTCCTTTACATTACCGTAACCATACGAAGAGACAGGAACTTCGCTGCATTGCCTCTCCAAATGTGGCACTTGCTTGATATTGCTGCCGTGTCCACCAACCCGTGCGCTGTTCTCCTTGCGAGTTTCGCCGAAGACGGCGCTTTTTCCTCCACTTATTGACCAGAACTGACGCAGCACGGCAACCGCAGCTTTCCGCAAGAGCGTGCGCCCAGTGAAACGAGAGCATCCTTTTGCCCTCTTGTGCCCGCCGCTGAAATCGCATCCGCATTGGTTGCAGTTCGCCCCCAGGGCCAAGCACGAGTCAACTCCGCGTCCGTTCGTTTCCAGATTTCGCTGAGGGCGGACACTCGCTCCACAGACGGGGAATGACTCGGCCGGTTCGGTTCATGTACGAACGGTACTCTTCGCCAAAGCGTTCAAACATCATCTCTTCCTCACTCGCAACGCGCACCAGGTACAGGGGAAGGAAACACACTATCATGGAAAAACCTGCGCCCCAGTTCTGGAGTAGTAACGCTTGAGCGATTCCCCACAGCCAGTGCGCAGCGTACATCGGATGCCGGATATGTCGGAATACTCCTTGGGTCACGAGCGAGTGTTCCTCCCTGATTTCGAGGTATGGCGACCAGTGGTCCCCAAGGTCAGCGTGTGACCTCCAGAGCAACCACAAGCTGACAGCAAAGACCGCCGCGCCAATCAAACCAGCCCATGTTGGCAAGCAATAATCCGCAAAATCCAGCCGTGGGGTTAGGAGATAGAAGAAAGGCACTAGAATCATACCGACGGAAGCAAGCATCAGCAGTAGCTTGTCCAGCCATGTCTCGCGGTTGACCGTAGCGCTGTGGCGTCTGTACTGCCTCGTAGCCAATCGCCGGATCACCGATCCCGCAATGAAACCAACTGAATAGATGGCTTCGAAGATACTGTCAAGCATCGGTACCCCCGCGTTTTCCCTGTGACTCTGCGTCCTCAAGTGTCTGTCGAGAGAAGATGCCGAGCAATGCCAATTCCCCCGTGTCAGCGGCTGTGGCACGGTTGTACTCACATCTGTTCTGTTAGGGTTCGTTGCCTGCTTTCCTTCCTCCTGCGCAGAGCCTCGGCTCTTCAGTTTCCCAGACTTACCTCGGTCGCGGATGGACGAGGGCTTGGGCGCATTGCAGTCTTACATCTGCCTATGAGTACAAACGAAAAGGCCGCCCTTGCTCGTGTGAAGAACGACCCAATAATGCCGCTGACGCCCCCCATTGGATGATCCTCGCAACTCGACGTCAAGGGATGATCCTCGCAACTCGACGTCAAGCGAGGGATTCCGGGAACTCGCGGCCTCCTTTTGACTACCAGGGTAGCCGACACCAGCAGTGGGCCTGCGGGCATCAACGCTTCAGCGCGAATATGGCGTTTCCGGAAAGCACAACGTGCAGGCAACACGCTTGCAGCACCATCTGGTGTCCTTGCCGCTGTCTGGGAAGGTCTAAGGACGTATGGCGGCTAAGTCACCTTCACCACGTTATATATCAAGTTCGCAGTCCAGGCGGAGCGTCGGCAGCACCGCCGCGATCAGAACTGCGGCGGAAAGGATGCAAGCATGACATCGGCAAAGCGCTTCCCGGTCATCGAGATACAAGGCAGTCACTTTGAAGCAGCCAAGTCCGACGCCATATTCGTCCGCGAAAAGGAACTGTGGGGGGAGGCGCGCCGGGCCATGGCGGAAGCTGTACCGCCCGTGCGCGCGGCCGCCCCCGAACTGCTCGAAGAGGTGGAAGGCATCGCCGCCGGCACTGACCTGAGCTTCGACGAGGTGTTCCGCCTGAGCTGCTCAGCGGAGATGGGCCAATGGCAGGGCTGCATGGAGCAGCGCTCCGCCGTATCAATTTCCGACGAGTGCACAAGCTTCGCGGCCCGCACGCAAGCCGGCACACTGGTCGCATGGAACATGGACTGGTATCGAATGCTGCTGCCGTACATTGTGCTGCTCAAAGGACACCCCGAAGGGCAGCCGGCATTCCTGGCATTCGCCCTTGCAGGCAGCGTGGGACGCCCTGGCCTTTCCGAGCACATCGCGATCTCGGCAAATCAGTTGCCGTACCGTCCCACCGAGACTCCGCCGGCGTCTGGTCCGGAATGGGCCGGGCCGGGTGTCCCGTACTGCTTTCTCTCTCGCATGCTGCTGAAGCAGAAGAGCACCAGCGAGGCACTGGAGTTGCTGGACCGCACGCGCCGGATGGCCTGCCTGAACTACACTCTGGGCGACACGACGGGCGACATCTGCTGCGTGGAGACAACTCCTGCGGCGCACGCTGTCCTGCGCTCCGATGAGAGCTTTGTGGTCCACGCCAACTCCTACCACAGCCCCAAGTTTCAGGGCATTCCCGAGCCGGAGCGGGAAGAGCGCGACCCACGCGCGCACACTGCCCGAGCCCTCCTCCTGCAATCCGGAGAGCCGCTGGACCGTGAGGCCATTGCTGCTGTCCAGACCCATCACTTTCCTGGCGAAACCGGGGGTATCTGCGTACACCTTGATTTCGGGGGCAGGGAGGCAATCACGCTGCTGTCCTTCGTCGCCGCAGTGGGCTCCGGGCGCATCTGGGCGGCGTATGGGCCGCCCTGCGAACACGAGTTCCTCCCCTACCAGCTCTGAGTATGCAGGCTGCGACTCTCACCGCGTACCGCCTCATCCTCAATCGTGAGGCCAAACCAATGATGGCCCCTGGCCAAGGCGGCAGAGGCGTACTTTGAAGACAACTGCCGCCTCACGGCCCCAGCCATAGAGTCGTAGGATTTGCAGGGAAAACAGGACAAAGGTGCGAAGCCAGAACCGCTGAT
>JALGTY010000091.1 GCA_029821145.1 Candidatus Zipacnadia bacterium | reverse complement strand
TGGCGATGGTCGCCTGCTGGCAGTCTCGCGCAGCTACTATCATGACGAGGACTACCCTCTGTACCAGTCTGTGTCCGAGGACAACGGGCACACCTGGCAGACGCGGCGCATCGGACTGCACGGTCTCTGTCCGTGTTTGCGGTGGGTGCCGCAGGGCCCGCCGGGGGGCACGACGATACTGGCGTACCATGACCGCTTCCTCGACCACCAGGACCGCGGCGGCATATACCTTGCATTTAGCCATGACTGCGGGGAGACGTGGAGCTATCAGACCTATGTGGACACCGGCGCCTATCCGTGCCTGCTGCAACTGGCTTCAGGTGAGATGTTCCTGGCCTGGTACTCAGACCACACCGAGCTGGAGGGCGCATTCTTCGAGGTGCCGTTCCCGACCGGGATAAGGGCCGAGGTCAGCCTTGGGGCAGTCGAGCTGCAGTGGGACGAACTGGCCGGCGATACGCACACCTACCGGATACACCGCGGCCTGCATGCAGGCTTCGAGCCGCTCCAGGATAATGTCATTGGCGAGGTCGCGTGTGCCTACGCTTACCGCGATGCGGCTGTTGAGGGCCGAAATACTTACTACTACGTGGTAACCGCCTGGCATGGTGACAAGCAGGTCGGCAAGTCCTGGGAAGCAGCAGTAAGCGCCTGAATCATTTCCCGATGTCTCTGAAAGCTCGACCCGCGCGGTGGCTAAGGTGCCTTGCCGGCCAAGAAGCGGTCAAACCATTCATAAACCAGCCCCTCATGCTTCTCCGGCAGGCCGTGGCCCTGGTCGTGGAGCAAGTAGCCCAGGTTCTGTGCCGCATCGTACAACTCATAGGCGGGCCGCGCCGCCTCCAGGTAGTTCCATGTTTCGAGGCGGTCGGCGCCGGGGCTTTTGTCCTCGGGCCTGTTGCTCGGCTCGGCTCCGCCACCGATGACAAGTAGCGCACGCGGGGCGGCGAGGGCCACCAACTGGTGGTGCTCAAGGTCCGCACGCTCGTGTATCTGCTGCCCAAGATACCAGGAAGCATCCCAATTGGTGAACGGTAGCCCTACCCCTCCTTCGCACGAGATGCCCGCATTGAGTCGCTCGTCGAAGGCCATTGCGTACAGGGCTTCCTTCGCGCCCAGAGAGTGGCCGATACAGCCGAGCCTCGATTCATCAACTGCCGGGAGGGTGAGAAGATAGTCCACAGCGCGCAGGCCATCCCAGACCATCTTGCCCATCCCCGTCCATTCCGGCCACGTCCGCAGCAGCAGCTCAGTTGTCTCCATGTACTCCGCCCACTCGCCGGCTAACTTGCCACGGTAGTCCCAAATGAAGTTACGCGGCGTAATGGTAACGTAGCCGCACAGCGCCAGATTGAGGGCAAATTGCAGCGGCCTCCTGGTGCCAAGTCCAACCGGCTGGTCAATCGTCATGTTAGTGGTCGGATGAAAAACCACGATACCTGGCAACGACCCGTCATCCTCAGGTGCCATCAAGTAGGCTTCTACGCGGCAGCCATCTTCGACCTGATAGCTGACCAGTGTGCGCGTGACCTCCCCCAGGTCTTCCTCCCCGTGGATCTCCGCTTCCAATGGCACCTGCTGTGGGCCGTGGCCGAGATACTCCAGCCAAAGCTGCCGGATCTCCTGGCGCTGCTGCTTCCAGTCGGCCAGAGCAGGGCCGAGGTGCAGCGGAGGAAGCTCGATCGCGTCAGGATCGAAATCGGCGGGTGGTTGGCTCAGAGCTTGCAGGTCTATCATTGCTTGCGTCTCCTGACTACGTGAAGAACTTAAGGACAGTCACCTACTCATTGCCACTTCTCTAAGTCCCACTCCTATTCCTCTGAAATAGGTGACTGTCCCCAATTTCATGCAGGAAACAGCAGGGCGCAGCAGGAATTAGTCGTGGGCAGGTGTGGCCGGGCGGCCCGGCTGCCAGTGTGCCGACAACTGAGACGGAGAGAAATGTGCCCAATGGCCCACAAGCAACTGACACCACAACTCTTCATGGCGCGGGCGAATCTCGATGACCTGCCGGAGCTGCAACTGCCTGAGGGGTACGTCGTGCGATCCTATCGCGAAGGCGACGGGGCCGCCTGGGAGCGGATAGTCGCCGCGGCATTTGAGCGCGAGGTTCAAACCGGCGAATTCGAGAAATCTATGAAGCAACACAAGGCATTCAGACCTGAGCGCGTTCTTTTTGTGCTATGCGGTGATGTGCCGGTGGCGACGGCATCGGCATGGGACTCGCCAGGCTGGGGCCCGCAGACCGGCCAGTTACATATGGTCGGGACCAAGCCGGAGCACCGCGGCAAGCATCTCGGCTACTGGGTCAGCGTGGCAGCTCTGCACCAGTTCGGCAAGGAGGGCAGGCGGGACGTCATGCTGTCCACAGATGATTTCCGCCTGCCGGCCATAAAGACCTATCTGCAGATGGGTTTCGAGCCGGTGCTGGTTCATGAAAATCAGCCCCGACGCTGGAGGGATGTCTTTGCCGCGATAGATCAGCCCGGACTGTCAGCCAAGTTCGCCGAGATTCTTGATGGGCCGGTCTTCAAGCCGAGAGCTTAGAAGCCGGGCAGCTTTCCGCTGCCTCGGGCAACCCTCCGCAAGCTGAGAGCAAGCAGATGACATAGCTAGTGACCTTGTGCACTACAAAGCAAATGCATGGGCGAGGACGCCTCTCCTCCAGGTTTGTTAGAGTGGCACGGCCCTTTTTGCTAGTCTTCCTGGACGACAGGCTTCCTAGCCTGTCGAGGCCTCTCCGAACAGCACCGGCATGGACAGGCAGGGATGCCTGTCCTCCAGGATGAACTTTGGGGGGGCAGTCGCCACCTGCTGCCTTGCCTGGCCGGTCTTCCAATGCCACAAGGTGAGTAGTTGCCAGATGAGATAGCCAGGCCACGCGAATTTGTTGTGTAGCGCGAATGCGCATTATGCTTTACGAATGGGTGATGATAATGGCAGATGTACTGCGTTTTGGAATTGTCGGTCTGGGCATGGGCCGCGCGCGGGCGAACCTGATCCCCGAAACACCCGGGGCAGAGCTGATTGCCGTGTGCGATGTGTGGGAAGAGCGCGGTCAAAAGGCTCAAGATGAACTCGGCTGTGAGTGGATCCAGGATTATGACGAGATGCTGGCGCGCGAGGATATTGACGTCATCGGTGTCTTCACGCCTAGCGGTATGCACGCCGAATTCTCCGTGATGGCCCTGCAAGCCGGCAAGCACTGCTTCAGCACCAAGCCGATGGACATCACCGTAGAGGCCTGCGATGCGGTCATCAAAACGGCCGATGAAACCGGCCTGGTCTATGCCGTGGATTTCGAAAGCCGCTACAATCAAGTCAATCACCAGATCAGCGACGCGGTGCAGTCCGGGGCCATCGGAACGATCATCCTCGGCGATCTGCGCATCAAGTGGTTCCGCACTCAGGACTACTACAACATCGGGTTTCCCGAGGCCTGGCGCAGCCGGCTGGAGACCGAGGGCGGCTCACTGGCCAACCAGGCCGTCCACTATCTGGACCTGCTGCAGTGGTGGCTGGGGCCGGTCGAAAGCGTCTTCGGCAGACGCGGCACCTTCACCCATGACATCGAAACCGAGGACGCCACCGCCAGCATGCTCCAGTTCGCTTCCGGGGCCGTCGGTATGGTCATGACCACAACCTGCAGCTTCCCCTCCCTCGGTTCCACGATCGAGATAACCGGCACCACCGGCACGCTCACATGGCATGATCAGGAGATTACGCGCTTCACCGCTGCTAAGGGGGTCGAGATTGGTGTCGGCGGCCGGCCCCAATACGTGCTGCCTGAGAACGCTCCGACGCCCGAGGAGGTGGAGCTTGAGCCCCAGGATTTCAACGCTCCTGATGACCTCCCGGCCAACATCATCGAGGACATGCTCGCGGCCATCAACGAGGGCAAGCCGCCGCACTGTGACGGCTATGAGGGCCGCAAGACCGTGGAGCTTTTTGAAGCGGTGTATGAATCGTCCGACACGGGCGAGCCGGTGAAGATCGGATAACAGCTCGACGACCCGCCCGGAAAGCCCCCTATCGGCCCGGTTTCTAGGTCATCTCAATCCGGATGCCGGACCGTTGGCTCTCGTACGCAGCCAACAGAGTGCGCAGGGCAGCCTGGGCCTCCTGGAGACTCACCACCGGCTCTTCTTGCGCGATGATGCACTCCACGAAATGGCAGAGCAGTTGCCTGGTCGCGTACTCGCGGATATGCGGCGGGTTGTGCACCGGTATCGGGAAGAACATCATCTCCTCGAAGCCGACCAGCGGCAGTTCGTCCTCCGGGTCGTCGCGAACCAGCAGCGACCCTTCCGTGCCAACGATGCGGCGTTCCGCGGTTGGCTCGTCATCGGCAGAGGCGCAGGTGATGGCGATCTGCCCCAGCGCACCTCCGGCCATCTCCATGTTAACCAGCGCGGTGTCCTCGGCTTCAGCTTCACCAGCAACGCGCTTGGCGGTCATGCTAACGGAGACCGCCGGCCCCAACCAGCGCTGCAGGACAGCGATCACCGCATAGCCGCTTTGCATCATGACGGGGTTAGCGAGTGCGTTGTCCATCACCAGCGCGCTGGCCACCAGCACGTCGCCGAGTTCGCCCTGCTGGATAAGCTCGTGTGCCTTTTCATTGGCCGGGATCATCAACTCGGGAATTCCCACAAACAGACGGCCCTTGCTACCTTCAGCAGCGGCCAGCATGGCTTCGAAGTCGGCCATTCTGGTCGCCGGCGGCTGCTCGCAAATGACGTGCTTGCCGGCCTCCAGGGCGGCGATGGCGATCTCGGCACGCAAGCCGGTGGGTGCGCAAACGTCAATGATAGCGATCTCCGGGTCCCCAAGCAGGGCCTCATGGTCTTCGTGAACTTGCTTGATGATGCCGTACCTGTCGTACAAGCTGCGGCGGGCCGCTTCGTCGGCTTCCGCCAGCACAACGCTATCAACTCCACGCGTGGCCACATAGCCTTGCATGTGCGAGGATCCCAGAGCGCCAGCACCAATTTGTCCCACAGTCAGAGGCATCTTTTCACTCCTAACACAATGTGTCGGGCTGGAAGGGTGCGAGTTAAGATTGTCGGCGAATGGGAAAAAGCGTGCCTGGAGCGATAGGCCAGTGCTGCATTCCGCTGCCGATGTTGTAGGGCTGTACGCCGTGCGCCCTTAGCCGTTGGTAGGACAGGCGTCTCGCCTGTCCAAAGCCATCCGCCTGACCCGAGCTTGCTGAAAGTCCTGAGCCTGCCGAAGGGTCGAAGGTTGGCTGTCCCAGCTCGCGACAGGCGAGACGCCTGTCGTACCGACAATCTAAACTCGCACCCGGCTGGAAGCCCGACCTACGCGAATGGCAAACCAGACCCGATCACTGAGCCGTCGGCGGCGGCACGTCGCCTGGCATCTCAGCCGGCGGCGGAATGGGCCCCACGGCTCGGCCGTCGCTGGTGTCTGACTCGCCCCCAGCGTCAGGCGGCAAGCCGGCATAGAACGGCAATAGCACGATGCCGGTCACGATAACAAGCAGCACCAACACTGTAATGATGATTAGCGTCCTGCTGGCCCTGCCGTATAGAAATTCCGCCTGCTCATTCATTGAATTCCAGCACCAATTCCGCGGTTATCTGCCCGACAATCTCGCCGTGGCAGTTGCTCACTTGCGGGCAGGCAAAATCCGCGAGCCGCTCGTGCTGGTCGTGTGTGAGAACGTCAAGCTGCCGCAGGACGGCCAGCACCGCCGGAGCCTGTGCCCTGCCGCCGGCATCGCTCACCTTCACCGCCAGACCCATGTTGCGACCACGCCCGCCCAGCATGAAGAGCCCCTCTGCCCCGCCCTTGCATGTGAGGGTATCGCCCGCGACCTCCAGCAAGGTACTGTTGAAGCTGCCTCGGCAGGAGATCATCACCGGCGCGGCGGCCATGGCATCGCAGATGCGTTCAGCCGCGCTTGCCGGTTCGTCGCTGACGTCCTGCGGTGTGCTCAGACGGGCAAAACCGATTGCCATGTTGCGAAGCGGCATACCGAAGGTCGGCACCCCGCAGCCATCTATGCCCAGGTGTATTTCCTCCGCGACCATATCGCACATCGCAGCGATATTCTCAACAGTTGCCTGCTGCACCGGATGCTCGCGGTGCGAATAGCCTGCAGTGGGCACACCCATTGCCAGCGCCGATGCGAGCATGCCCGCGTGCTTGCCGGAGCAGTTGTTATGAGCCGGTCCGGGCTCTCTACCTGCGCATGTCAGCCGGTTGCGCTCTTCGCTGTCCCCGGGCGTATGTACGCCACACTCCAGGTCGGCCTCGCTCAGACCCAGCTTTGCCAGAATGCTCAGGACGGTCTCGACGTGCTCTGCCGAGCCGCAGTGGGAGGCGCAGCAAATGGCCAGCTCCTGCTCGGTGAAGGCGAACTGGTCCGCCGCGCCGGTCTGCACCACCAGCAACGCCTGCAGCGGCTTGCTCGAAGAGCGCATATATGCCCAGCGTTCGGGGTCGCCGGCGAAAGCCAGCGCCCGCCCGTCGCCATCGGCCACCACCACATCGCCGTAGTGTGTGCTTTCGACGAGGCCGGATCTGGACACTGTCGCCATTTTCGCAAGTTTCATTATATGCCTCGATTCCTCAGGCGCGCTGTATGTAGTTCATCTGCAGCGTGGACATCAGATTGTCCAGCTCGCGCTTCTCGGCTTCCTCCAGGTCATCCTCAAGCTGTTGGCAGATAAAACGCAATGTGTCTATGGCGATCTTGGCCTCCGGCAGCTTAACTTCCGTTTCCTCCTCACCGGGGGCCAGTTGGATGCCCAGATTGATCCAGGCCTGCTCAGAGACCATGCCGACAAACAGCCGCAGTATCTGGTAGATGTCCAGATGTAGGCTTTCTGGCACCTCGGCTTCAGCAGCCGCTTCCTGGGGCTGGTCTTCTGCGTCTGCGGCAGAGGTGTCACGAGGCTCTTCGGGCGTAGCTTGATCACCAGCCGTCTCTTCGGCGTCTGCCTGCTCAGTTGGCGCATCTTCGGCTTCTGCGCGCTTGTCCACCTTCCTATATTCGAACTCCATTCCGTCATTCTCTTCGCGGTCGTCAGCGTACATTTGCCATTTCCTCCCGACTACTCAGTCTGAGGCGTGGCAAGTCCCACGCCCTGCACCGTCACCCAGCCATCTTCCTCAATATTGATCTCAGCGCCCGTAAGCTGCCTGGCCACCGCAGCATTGGTGCGCAAGTGCTCAGTAACCTGCGTTGTACGAAACTCGGAGCGACCCCGAGCCATCACCATGTATAGCAGCAACTGGTCGGCAAGGCGGCGGTCAACTGTCGCTTCAGAGCGCATGAATTCAAGCGCTTCAGAGCCCGCCTGGCTACCTACTTTTTCAGCAGGCATGCCGCGCTTCCCAATAGCAGTAAAGCCCGCATGGCCGCTTTCATACGATAGGCTCACGACACAGGATGTGCCCGGTGATTCCGAACACAGATAGTATTCTTCGGTATTCACCTCAAGCCCTTCTGCGGCCAGCAGTTTGACGGCGGCGGAATTCTGGCGCTTGAGGATGTGCTCAGGCAGCTTATCGGCGACAGTGCTGGCAACGACAGCTCTCCGCAGTTCGCCCCGCTGCGTGAAACCGATGGGCGAGAGCGTGCTGGCCGGAGCAATCTTGGCCTCAATGCGACCCTTTCCGACCGGATAGAAACCAGCACCAGGCCGACGGAGAGCAAGCTCGACACCGAAACCGGACAGTGCCAGGGCGAAGGTGTTGGCAAGATAGGCGTACACCGGGCTCCAGGGCACATCGGTGCCGCCCTTGATGACAACGTGCGATGATTGCGGTGCGAGGGCCAGCACCGGCAGTACGCTCTGCAATACCAGGCACGCGGAGCCGGCGCTGGGGCGCACCTGTGCGACATCGAATTCGTACTCGCCGCCGGTTGTCGTGCCGGGTGACAAGCTCACTGTCTGAGAGCCCAGCTCGGCGCCATGGACCCGCCCGCCGCACACTTGTGCCACTGCGACACAGCACGTGACATGCTGAGCGGCCAGGCCGGGTTTCTTTCGCCCGGCACGCACGTTGTAGATCTCAAGCTCCTGGCCGGTGATGGCAGCCAGAGACAGCGAACTGCGCAATATCTGGCCCCCGCCCTCGCCCTGTGAGCCGTCTATGCGAACCATTTATCATCACCCTGCAAAGGGAATCGCCAATTGCCGGAGAAGCTGTGTATGAGTGCGCACCAGAATCAGTATAAACCATATCTCCACATAAGCACAGGAGTTGAGGTAGATGAAAATGGCTGCTCTGACTACCTGCGTGTTGATTGGCCTGCTGGTGGTGCTGACTGGCTTGCCCGGGCAGGCGAAGACCGAGCGGACGCTCTACACCGCCGACAAAGTCAACAACATCCGCGAGAACATTGAGAAGTATGACTGGGCGAAAGGGATACGTGGCAGTGCCGTTGCGAGTGCGGCCAGGTACCTGGAGATACCGGACGAAGAGCTGGCCAAGTATGTGCCCGACCCGCGCATACCACGCTCGATCTACGTCCACGAAACCGGCTGTCCCAACTGCGGCCTGGAGATGCGCAAGACCGGCAACTACTCGTGGATTATCAGCCAGGATATGCCGTACAAGGTCAAGTGCCCCAATTGCGGCAAGGTCTATCCGAGTAACGATTACCAGGCGTTCATTGATTCAGATTTCGAGGACCGGTCCCTTCTGACCGGAGACTACCCGGACGATGGCTGGGGCTGGGAGTCGCCACAGCACGGCCCCAAACACAAGTACTGGTTCGTGGCCTGGTACAACCACTGGATGACCCAGCGCCTCCTTCACCGCGCAGTCAACAGCCTGTCGCAGGCCTATCTGTACACCGATGATCCCAAATACGCCCATAAATGCGCGGTGCTGCTGTGGCAGCTTGCCACGTATTACCCGGATTACGACTATGCCAATCAGTCGCGCATCGGGCTGGAGATCAATCGTGGCTATAATGGGCGACTGTTTTACCACACATGGGAATGCTCGACAGTGAGGAATTGCGGCCCGGCCTATGACGCCATATTCCCGGCGCTGATGGAGACGGATGCTGAACTGGAGCAGTTCACCGGCCAGACTATGGAGGAGATTCGTCACCTTATCGAGGAGCAACTGCTGCGTTCGATGGCCCGCGAAATCGTAGATGAAACCATGTACATCGCCGGCAACTACGGCAGCCACCAGGTCGGACTGCTGCAGATAGCGGCCACTCTGAAAGATACGCCCGGCACGCCCAGCAGCCAAGAGATGATAGATTGGATACTCAATAACGAGGAGTACCGGGTATATACAATGATGCCGGTCTATGATGCTCTCTACAACCTCGTCTATCGCGATGGAGTGCCATTTGAATCGCCGGGCTATAACCTCGGCTGGGTCAATAGCCTCACCATCATCGCCGACTTGCTGCGGGTCAATGATGTGGACCTGTCAGAAGTGCCGCGCTTCAAGAAGCTGTATGACTGGACCATAGATATAGTCTGCGCAGGGAATTTCACGCCCGCCACCGGCGACTCCGGCAACATGTCCAACCGGGGGAGAATGTGGCGCGAAAACATTTTCGTACCCGCGTATAACATCTATAAGGATCCGCTCTATGCCAAGATCCTCTTCGGCCTCAATGCCAACGCAGGACGCGACATAGCCGCCGCACCGCTTACTGAGGAGCTGCAGCAGGCCGCTGCCAAGGTGGAGACTGAGCCGGGCTATGACGACCAGCACCTGGCCGGCTACGGACTGGCGATACTGCAAAACGAGAATCACGAGCATCCGATAGCGATGTCGCTGTTCTACGGGCGATTCTTCGGCCATTCGCACCTGGACAAGATGCAACTGGACATATTCGCCGAAAATTGCTCGATGATGCCGGATTTCGGCTATCCGGAGACGGCCAACTCCACCGATCCGCGCCGTGCCGGATTCTTCGCCCACACCATATCCCACAACACCGTACTGGTTGACAAGCGCCCCCAGGCCGGCGGACGTGGACGCTGCCTTGCCTACGACACCGGCCCGGTGTGCCAATATGTCGAGGCGCAGAATGACAACGTGTATGAGCAGTGTGACATGTACCGGCGCAGTGTGGCGATGGTGGAGGTGTCGCCGGACCAGAGCTATTTCATTGACATATTCCGCGTGAGAGGCGGGCAGCAGCACGACTGGCTGGTACACGGCAGCCACGCGGACTTTGAATCGAACATGAGCCTTTCGGAGCCGCGAAAAGGTACCCTGGCTGGACCCGATGTGGAGTACGGGTACTTCTACGATGACGAGAAGTACGCAAAAGCTCCGTATGGAAGCCTTTCCTACTGGGGGTACAAAGGCAGCTCGTTCCAGTTCCTCTACAACGTCCAGGAGGCGGCTCTGAAGCCCGAAGCAGTCGCAAAATGGAACTTCATCACCAGCGGCGACCGGACCGTCGGTATAATGCGAGGCAATGAGGGCGCGTACCTCAAGGCCTTCTTAGTCGGCCAGGACGAGCACATTTTCGTCTGCGACGGCAAGCCGCAGCAGAATCAGAGAGGCACCCCGGACAGCGTGAAATTCGTAGTAAGACGCAGAACCGGCGAAAATCTAAACAGCACATTTATCACCCTATTCGAGCCCGGCGCCGGCCAGGAAATCATCACCAGCGTCACCCCGCTTGCGACGGATAACGAAGACCTGGTCGCACTGAAGATAGAGCTCAATTCCGGCGCTACCCATTACTACTTCAACGCCACCGAACCGGTTGAAGAGACCGAGCTGGCCGACGGCATCCGTTTCGCCGGACAAGTGGGCTACCTGGCTCTGGACGCCCAGGGTGAGGTGGAGAAGGCATATCTGCATAACGCCACACTGCTGGCCAGAGGCAAGTGGCAGCTTGAAGGCGAGGGGCCGGCCCGGACGACCATCGCTTCATGCGATTATGAGGAGAACTCGGTCACGCTTGCGGACCCGGTGCTGGCCCAACGCGAAGCAGTGGGCTCCACGGCGATTATCAACTGCGGAGCCTACGGGAGTTCCTTCGTAGTAATCGGCGTCGAGGCCGATAACAAGCTTTTGTTCGGCGACCAGGAGCCGATCTGCAGTCGAGCGTTTGTTAAGGAAATCAAGCCCGAAGAAAGGCAGTTGCTTACGCCCACCACGCTCTATTTCGTCCAGCCCACGATGCACCT
>JALGTY010000556.1 GCA_029821145.1 Candidatus Zipacnadia bacterium | reverse complement strand
GCCGGCCACATCATCGGCTTTGACACCGTGCTGATGCAGGTATGGCGCATGCGCGAGCCGCTGATGTGGCTGTGCGAGCGCCTGACTGGCAACCGCAAAACCTACGCCACCAATATCATCGGCGGGGTGCGCCGCGACCTGGACCCGGACACCTACGATGACATCCGCAGCGTCATCGCCGAGATCGAGCGCGAGTGGCAGGCACTCTACGACTCCATCCCCGGAGACGCTACCTTGATGGCGCGCCTGCGCGGCGCCGGCATGTTGCCCAAGGACATGGCCATAGAGCAGTGCGCCGTCGGGCCTACCGGACGTGGCTCGGGCGTGGACATTGACGTCCGCGTTGATCACCCCTACGCTGCTTATGACCGGCTGGACGTGAAAAAGTGCGTTTATGACGGCTGCGACAATCTGGCCCGCACTCTGGTCAGACTCGATGAAACGCTCGTCGCGATAGATATTATCCGTCAGGCTCTGGATGACATCCCGGAGGGCCCGGTGCTTGTGGAGGTCAGCGAGGACATCCCGGCGGGCCGCCAGGCCATCAGCGCGGTTGAGGCACCTCGCGGCGAGGTCTTCCACTGGGTTCTGACCGGCGAGGACAACCGCCCCGAGCGCTGGCGGGTACGCGCGCCGACTTATGCCAACCTGCAGGTGGTGCCGCCGATGCTGGTGGGCAGCGCCCTGGCCGATGTCCCCATCAACATTGGCAGCTTCGATCCGTGTTTCTCATGCACCGACCGCATGGAAGTCCTGGACGTCAACTCGGGCCAGATTCGGGAATTCCGGGATTAACAGAAGGATGTTGCAGCATGATCCTAAGCAAGCTCAAGCAGGCTCTGATATGTCTGCTGGCAGGAAAGGTCACTCTGCCCTATCCGGCCAAGCCGCATCCCCCTGACGAGGGCTTCCGCGGCTACCCGGAGGTGGAGGTGGACAAGTGTATCGGCTGCGGAGCATGTGCGGCGGTCTGCCCGGCGCGGCTGATAAAGATAGAGGACCTTGACCAGACCACTCGCCGCATGACACGGCTGCTGGAGCGCTGCATCTTCTGCGGGCGCTGCGCCGAGGTCTGCCCCGAAGACGCCATAACCATGACCAAACAGTTCGAGCTGGCCTCCGACCAGGCCCGCCAGGACTTGACCCACGTGTGCGAGATATTCATGGCCACTTGCCGGCGTTGTGGCGCTTGCTATCAGCCGGCGACGCCCCTGGACCGCATCATGGAGCCTGGCTTTCGCAGTGACGGAATTGACCGAGGCGGCGACCAGTCACAGTACGAAAACGTAACTTCGGAAACTCAGTAACCCGACATTTCGCCTGCTACAGGCGCGGAGGCAACCGATGCTGGAAGCGGTTTGCAAAAAGGCGTTTTTCAAGTCCCTGTGGCTATATCACACCAACACCGGCGCATGCAACGGCTGCGACATCGAGGTCATAGATGTACTGACCCCGTACTACGATGCCGAGCGGTTCGGCATCAAGCTGGTCGGCTCCCCGCGACATGCCGATGTGCTGATCTGCTGCGGCCCGGTCACTCGCCAGGTGGTGCCGGCGCTGAAGAGACTCTATGAGGCGGTGCCGGATCCGAAGCTGGTGGTGGCGGTCGGCTCATGCGCTTGTGGTGGCGGCATCTGGTATGACTCTTACAACATCGTCGGCGGCGTGGACACGATACTGCCGGTTGACTATTACATTCCCGGTTGCCCTCCGCGCCCCGAAGCCATCCTGCACGGCGTCGCCGTGGCCCTCGGCCTGCTGGACAAGCAGGTCAAGCCGGAGGCCCTCCGCCAGCTCCCCGACACCCCCGAATCCGTCCCCATCGAAAAAGACTAGAAGCTGTTTCAATACCTCCTTTTCGGAGACGCACGGGCTGGAAAGACGCTGCTGCTTCTTACCCAGGGGACTGTCCCCCCATCCGAACGACAAGAACTGTCGGGCTAGAAAGCCCGACCTACGCGCTCAAGGGTTTAGAGGTTGCCTTTCGGAGGGGCTTGCCGAACGGCAGTCAGCCTCACCGA
>JALGTY010000555.1 GCA_029821145.1 Candidatus Zipacnadia bacterium | reverse complement strand
TTGTTCTCGCCGAAGAGGTGGAGGGAGCAGGCCAGTTGACAGGCCCGGCAGCCGCTACACCTCGTGCTGTCAGCGTGCAGGTGCATTTCGGAGCCTCCTTGATGAATAACCTACGTCTTCGTGCCCAGCGTAGGAATGCTGTATGCTGCGTCTACGCGCGTTTTCGGCGTTGTGTCTGGGGCCCTATGGGCAAACCCTGTGCACAGGCCTTCGGGGATATTCTCGACCGGCCAAAGCATACAGCAGTTGAGGCGACAAGTCAAGCAGAAGCGAGGGGTGTAACGCAGAACTGTCGGCGGCTGAAGGAGCGAGTCATTTGACGCTGTTGGGAGAATGTCTTATCTTGTTTCTAGCGGATTACTGGCAGTATTGGGATAGGAGGATCTCATGTCTGGAACCCTGTCGCGGGCTCAACGTTGTGCAGCTTTTGCGGAAATGGCCATTCGGGCATTTGAGGGACTGGAGGATTGGTACGATGAACACCCTGACGCTAGTTTTGGGGAGATTGAAGCCCAGGCACGTCGAGTGCGCCGGGGGCTAATGGGGGAAGGCTTGGGTCTACTGATAAACGGTCGGGATGAAGGGTTCCAACTGGAAGCCCCACGTTGCCCGAAGTGCGGGCAGGCGATGAGGTTTGAGGGGTACCGGTCGTGGGGGGTATCAGGGCTAGAGGGCGATACCCGATTAATGCGGGCGTACTACACATGTCGTCACTGCTCAGGGGTGACGTTTTTCCCCCCTGGATCAGAAGCTGAAGCTGCGGAAGGATCACTGGAGTGAAGGGGCGGCACGAGTAGCGGCTCGGCAGGGGCTACAGTCGCCGTCGTTCGCCTTGGCAGCGGAGGCATACCGTGACGCGGTGGGGGCTCCGATGTCTGGGGACAGTGTTAGGCGGGTGACCGAGGGATGGGGGGAATTGGTAGAGGCGAGGCGCAACACAGAGGCGGAGCGGGCGAATGAGATAGGGCAAGTGGGAGAAGGGCCAAGTGATCGTCGGATTGCGGAGGTAGAGCCGATTGGGGAACAAGGTAATGTCTCAACCGACGGGACGATGGTGTTGATTCGTGGGGAAGGGTGGAAAGAGGTCAAGTTGACGGCAGTTTCCGAGGTGCGAGTCGATAGTACTGAGGGACGAGCGGAGGAGGAAGGTCAATCCGGTCGGCGGGGAGAAGATCCTGCGGTGGAACTGAGTCATCACAGCTACCAGGCTGGGCTATGGGATGCCGACACGATGGGCTTGCATCAGTACGCTGAAGGGTTGCGGAGGGGTTTGGATCGGTGTCGCAGATTGAGTTCAGTGAATGATGCTGCAGCGTGGATTGGGCGGATTACGCTGACCAACTTTCCACATGCGGTACAGATTGTGGACTGGTTCCACGCCAGTCAGCGACTATGGGCGGTGGCGAACGCAGCTTATGGCAAGGATACATCCGAGGGGAAGGAATGGGTGGAGGGGCCACTGGACCTACTGTGGAATGGGCGAGTGGATGCAGTGATGAGCATGCTGGAGGATATGGGTCTCGATCAGGCTGGGTATCCCTCTGAGGTGTCTCAGGCGCCTGGCTATTTTCGGTCACATCATAGTGCCATGCGGTATGATGTATTCCGTGAGCAAGGCTACCCCGTCGGTAGCGGGACAGTCGAGAGTGGAGCGAAGACCGTCGTCCATCACCGCATGCAACGCCCGGGGAGGGGCTGGCAACGAGACTGTGGCCAGGCAATGCTGGCTGGCTTGAGCGAGCTGCACAGCGGGCGCTTTGACCGCGCTTGGCAGGCCGCGCTGCCGCTATCCGCCTGAACTTGCCGACACTTTTGCGATATACCCCAGCAGAAGTGTCGCCAGCGGTGATAGCTTCCCGACCGGACACACGCTCACGCACCCGCCGCAATAGCAGCATCGCCCTCGATCCACGATTACCATCCAGAACCTCCCCCACTCCCAGGCTCCCGTACATTGAGCCGGTAATGCACTCAGCTACGCCCGTAAGTGCCGGTCACTTCTCCAACACCCGGCGAAGCTCC
>JALGTY010000090.1 GCA_029821145.1 Candidatus Zipacnadia bacterium | reverse complement strand
GTGCAGGCGACACCACAATGATCTCCGTCGCTCTGTCCACTTCGGCTATTTCCCCACGGTACTCGGCGCTTTCCTCAGTAATCCCAACTCCATTTTTCGTCAGCTTGGTTCCACTGATGAGGACCATGTGAAGCGGCACACCGTCGCGCTCGCGCCACAGCCCGAAGCGACCGGCGAATTCAAAGCCGCCCTCGGCGCTGCGCACCATTGACTCGTCAGCGGAGGCGAAGATCGTGTCGGTGCATCCGTTGGCCAGTTCGATGACACAGCCGCAGGCTTTGAAGCCGGCTTCATCCCCTCCTGAAACCGCCAAGGGCCGAACTGACCTGATCACCGGCTCACCCTTATACAGCTCCATAATATTCAGCACTTGGGTCTTGGCGGGGACCTGGCCCTGTTTGTGCATCAGCACCCATTTCATTTCATACGGCTTGCCACCGGCTGGTGAGGTGCCGTCAGTGATGATGACCTCCGTGCCCTCGGCTTGTGGAACAGTCATGCGGAAGTGCAAGCCGTCGGCATCCTTCAGCGCCCAGTCGGCCGACCAGACGCCGGCAGGCGTGGCACGCTCGACGTTATACAGGTGCGGAAACGCGAACATCGGACCACGCCATCCAACGCGACCGCCTGTCGAGAACTTGCAGCCGTGCTCTTCCATCCACTTCGGGTCACCGTATGGAACCTCAGGCCCGGCCAGGGTACCGCCATCTTGCCTGGTCAGGTCCAGGCCTTCGGTGCTGAATTCGCCCTCCTGGACATGAATGGTCCACCAGTGTTCCTTACCGCCGTGGATGCGGTAAAAGTCAAGACAGTAGAACTGCTCATCGGAGACGTCAACTAGAGCCAGCATGCGCCTCTGCCAATCGTCCGGCAGCACGGTGTAGCCCTCGCCGCTATCTACTTCGTCAACCAGGGCCTGGGCGTGTGCCTCGGCAATGTGCACCGGCCCGGCGTCGGCAAAGAGCTGCGCAGTGGCCGTCATCTGCACGAACGGAATCTGACGGGCCACGTTATGCGTTACCCAGCAGGTCTCCCAGTAATTCCAGTTGCGCGGGCAGCCCATGTGTGTCAGGATCCTGCTCTGGCAGGCGTCCAGCCCCATCTCCATAATCTCATCCTGGTTATGCCCGTGGAACCGCCCAAACATCATCCACAGTGCACGTTTGTCGTCGCCCTTGCCGCTGCGCAGTATTGCCAGACCGTAGCCGTCCTGCAAGCAGCTCTTATCGTTCCAGTCGTCCGGCCATTTGGCTGCTTCTTCTTCGATTGCCTCGCGCGTGTACGGGGATCCCGGCGGCGGCTCCCACCCTTCATGATTAACTAGCGCCCAGGCGAATTTGGGATCCTTGAAAATCTCATAAGCGTGCTCGAAGACTGCAGGCTGGAGTGCGCCGTTCTGCCACGTGCGTTTGGACAACTTCTGATACCGGGGATAGCTGCCACTGTCACCGACGTTGGGATAGGTGCGATCGATCGTGACAGTGTTCATCGCAAAATCAAAAACATTGTGATACCGGCGGCTCTTGGTGAAATCCGGGTATGTTGTCTCCGGATACACCTCCGGCCGCATCTGCCGAAGATGCTCAATCGAATCGACAATCGGCCCCAAGGGATGCACGTGCTCGTCGTTGTACCCGCCGGTAGACTCATAGGGCGCACCGTCGCGGAAGAAGCCGTTAGTCACAAAGAAGCGCAGCTTGCCGGCCCCATCATAGAGCCAGTCCATCAGTTCATCGCCACGCTGGTAATTGAGCACTTCCGCAACGCGGGCGAAACATTTCTGGGCGATCGGTTCATTTGCGTGGCTGGCTCCATCCATCAACCCCTGCAGCCAGACCGCGAAGAGGTTTTCCTCGATGAAGCGTCGCAAGTCCTTGTGCGTCCTTATCTCTAAGCCCTTACTTTGCAGGAAAGGTATTATCTCCTGATCCTGGTCAATGACCGGCCAGATCTTATCATAGGCCTCGGCAAGTCGCGGGTCGTTCATGGCATACAGAGTCAGGCCGCTGTGGGCAAGACATGGCCCCTCTGAAAACGGTGCCGGTCCCAGCCTGTCGGTTTGCCTCTTGTCGTTCCGGTGGCGATGCTGCGTCATCGTTCCCAGGTAAGCATACTCGAGAGCCACACGCGACATCGCCACTAGCGCCTTGTGTACATACTGCATGTCACCGGTGGCCATATACCCGTCAGCGCACTCCGGCGCGACTACCAGCGCATAGCTGCAATAGACCTGGCAGATTACCGCAATGAACCTGTACTTGTTGCCCTCGTACTCACATGCCCCGCCGAAGCCGTCGTCCGGAAACTCGCCACTGGTCATGTCGCCATTGGCAAAATCATTCGAAGGATACTCCTCGCCACCTATTGGACACGTGAGCTTCCAGCGGTGCGGAATCCGCATGTCGAAACTCCACGGGTAGTACGCCTTTTTCGTGTAAACCTCGATGCCATGCACCGGACAGCCGTGCTGAAGGCTTACGAAGTGAAAGCGCGGTATGGTGCAGTCAGGCTGCAAGTCCCATATCTCCTCATCGCTCAACTTCAGCCACGCGGCACCCGGACTGCCCTTGCCCTGCCAGTATTCCCTGAGTTCGTCGGTGGTGATCGTCTGGCCCTGCTTGAGTTCCGGCAGTGGCTCTCCCAGCGGCCAGCGCCGGGGCAATTGTACGCCCTTCAGTTTGCGGAACTGACGGAGGTCCTCAAGCGACCAGATCTCGATGGATATGGTGATGTCGCCGGCTGGGTGGGCGAACACAATGTCAGCCTGCTTGGCCGGCTTGAGGCTGCGGAAATAGTACTTCCGCAGATCTTTCTTCGTGGGGAGTGGCGTGCGGTCGAACAGCTCCACGCTGTCGGGCACAGTCACCTGGATCTCCGGCGCATCTGTCGGCACTTTCAGCGCGACCATGAACATGCGGCCCACACCGACGATGTCCGGTTGGTAGGCGACCGGGTCTTCATCCTGCGAGTACCCGGGGGCGGAGCACAGTAACAATACCAACAGCAAAACAACGAGCAACAAGTCCCAGCGCATGGCACTTGCCCTTCCCGAACATGGGCGCCTGTCGCCCGGCCGTCGTGCTATTCCTTTTCCAGCTTGGCGACGACGCCCTTTATCAGGTCGAGGTCTTTGCGGGTCTGGGCGACGAGTTCGTCGTAGTCCATCTCCCCGTACTCGCTATGCAGCGACACCGTCCCGTCGTAGCCGAAATCCTTCAGCAGGCTGAATATCTGCTCCCAGTCCTGCATGGCCTCCTCGAAGCCGAGCATCTTGCGCGCGACGCTTACCTCACCGTTTTCGTCGGTTACAGCGGCCCACGAATAGCCCTTCAGCGCCACCAGATTCGTGTACGGCGCCAGCATGATCATCCCCTGCCGCCACCCGTCATAGCCGCCCTCGATGAACATGTGTCCGGAGTCGATGTAGGCACCGACGGCATTGGGGTCCATGCCCTCCAGCAGCATATACACTACGGCGGCCTCCGCGCTGACGTAGGGCCCGGAGTGGATGTGGATATTCGCGCTCACGCCGTATTCCAGCGCCATGCTCTGCAGGCCGGCCAGTTGCACCTTCGCCCATTCGAACCGTGTCCAGAACTCCTTCGGCTCGCGAACCAGCCAGTACCCCAGCTTCAGAGCCGGGATCTCACATTCGGCGGCGGCGGCGAAGATCTCCTCGGCATACGGAGACCTCGTGCCCTCGATAGCGGTGGTGATAAGCGGCACGGAGAGCCCCAGTTGGCTCAGTTGTGCCACGGCCTCCGGCAGCTTGTTTTCGACCTCGGCCGGTTCGACGCGCCCGCCCGGCCGCACGGTCAAATCAACGCCATCAAAGCCGATATCCTTCATGGTCTGACCGACTTCTTGCAGCGAAAGTCCCAGCATGTCCAGATGCTTCGAAAACATTGCAAATTGCATCACAATTCTCCTTTGTAACTATGGCGCTGACGCAGGTGCGGAGCGCTTGTGTCTAGACGGATGCTTCAGAGCGAGTACTTCATCTTCACTGTCAAGAGAACCTTCATCACAACATGGCGCGTAGCCGGACCAGTTCGTTGCGCACGATGCTTGCCGCCTCGTCTATGCCCATCCCGGGGCGGGCCAGGATCTGCTCGGCACCCGTGGCGACAGCGACATGCACCGCCGTCCGCGCACTGATATCGGTTTCATTGCAGCTTCCGCCCAGGTATGCGCCGACGCCGTGTTCGTGGCAGGTCAAGACCGCTTCAATACTAGCGCCGATGCGGCCCAGGTCCGGCATTTTTATCTGGAGCAAATCGGCCGCGCCGGACTTCGCAAATAGCTCAATATCCGGGAGGCTGTTGCACCATTCGTCCGCAATGATGACGGGCACGGGTGCCGGCAGTCCTTGGAGAGCTGAGCGCAGTTGCGCCATGAGCCGTATCTGCTCGGCCTGGCTCGCGGCTTCGACGGGGGCTTCTATTTGCAGCCGCAACGGCGAGACGACCGCCGCCAGCCGCCCGAGGTAATCACTCATGGCGGCGATGTCATTTTCGAAGGCGCGCCCGATGGTACCGTAACAGTCGAAGTGAATGGTGGGGTGATAATCCACGGGGACCTGATGCTGCACGAGCCGGTCCATTATCCACTGGGCGTATGCCAGCAGCTTCTCGCCGCCAGGGCCGAAATCTGTGGCAACGTCTTTGATCAGGCCGTGGGGCAGCACGTCAACCCGGCGGTAGATGGCTTTGTCCACGCCGCTGTAGCGGTCATCGCCCGTCTGAATACCTATCCTTGGATTTGCCTCACCGATGCTGAGGCCGTATTCTGCGGCTATGACACCGGCGGCTGTGTGACCGGCGGCTGCGGCGACGGCTTGCAGCAGCGCCTGGCTGGTTGCGTAGAGCAAGCCGGAGTGAAACCCACCACATTCGCCGCTGAGTTGCTGGAGCTTCTGGTCCAGGCTGCGGAAATCTTCGGCGGGGCCGCCGGTGAAGGCGGGGGCGATGTGCTGTTCGACTGTGGCCACAGCCGCTTCAGCGCGGAAGACCGGATCGCGTCCGGCGATGCCTGCGTAGGTGACACTTCCGCCTTCGCCGACCACGGTGGTGCCGTTGCTGAGGCGGATCAGAATCGAGACCACTTCGCCCGGCTCGCGGATACGAACAAACCCGGGGGTAACTGGCCGGCCTGTAACCAGGTAGTGATCCACCTTGGCGGCAGCAATAAAGGCGGGCTTATCATCAACATACCACCCGCCTTCAGCAGCGATTGCCTTTACAGATGAGATTTTCATGCAGGTCAGAGCGTCACTGTGGCCCGGGGGATTAGCAGCCTAGAAACTGACTGTCCATTCTCCGCGCAGCATGTCCTGATCCTTGGTGCCGGGGGTGGCCTGGTCGGAGGTGCCCTGGTGAGCGTACGTCAGCCGCATGTCGAGACCATCGGTCATCGGCCGGGTCAAAGTGATGGCCCACAACTCGTCGTAGTCGTTATGACCAACCTGGCTCAGCATCCACCAGTCGCCGATCCCGCGGGGACGCAGATAGACGAGGCTGATCGGGACCTCGCCCAGGTGAGTATCAACATACACCCCGTGACACTCGAAGTTGGTGACCGCAAACGGATTACGCAACCAGCGGTCCCACGCGATCATATTGGCAGGCCGCCCCATCTGGTTCACTTCATAGTACGGATGAATGCTGGAATAAACAATGTCGTACTCCGGATCAATCTTTGAGTAGAAACCGGTCAACGACACGTCCTCGGTGTCAAGCAGATCACACGTAATCATCAGCGCGTCGTCGGGGTTCTTTAGCGGAAACGCCGCCCGGTTAGCGTGCCGCTTTTGCACGGCATATTCCACACATAGATAGCGGTTGTCACCCAGCCGCAGTTGCAGGTCGGTACCATAAGCGATCTCGTTGCCGGTGCCGTCGGGCAGGAAATTGAATCCCCACGACCAGTTCGGCCGCTCGTAGTTGAGCCGGCCGGCTATATAGCCGTCACTGTTCCCTGGGAAGGGCCGCGCCGGCAGCCAGTCGTACGTAGCCCCCGCCACCACAAAGTCAAGGTCAACGTTGGTATTGAACAGGTCTTCCTTCTGGCAGCGAATCCCGGTCAAAGCACGACGCTCATTGTTGGCCAGAAGCCCGTGTCCGTAGCAGAAGAACTGGCGGCCTACCGTCCATTTGGTGTTGCTGCTAGTCGCGAACTGCACGAAGGCCTCATCCAGCCACAGGTCCTCCTGACCGTAACCATAGGGCCGGTTACCCGGCGGGTTGATGAAGCCGGGACCCTCGCCCTGTTCGATGTCTATGATGCTCAGTGGCACATAGGCATCAGCGTATTTCAGAGCAATCCGGACGAAGGCGTCATCGCTGATATTGCCCTCGACGATGACCTTTGCGGTTAGGTTGTCGAAGGCATAGTCGCGGTTGATGACTCCCGCTGTGCCGATGCGGTAGTCAATGTAACCAAACACGTCCACACCTTTTCTCCGTGTTTCTAAAACTGTGACACGCCTGCCCAATGCTTCGACCTGTCCCTGCAGCTTTGCAACATCCACGCCGAGCGTCTCCAGCTCACGAGAGAATTCTTCGGTCAGTTTCCCTATGAGCCGCCACAGAGTCGCCTCGTCAATCTTTTGCGCCCCATCGGGCCCGGCAGGGCCTGGCGGGCCGGCAGGGCCTTGTGGGCCGGCTGGGCCTTGCGGGCCGGCTGGGCCCGCTGCCCCGAGGTCGCCCTTGGGACCTGTCAAGTCCGCCAATGAGTACAAGTCCACAATCCGGGACACCGCCATGGCGAATTCGTAGCGCGTAAGACCGCGCTTGCCGCGGAACGCGCCGTCGGGATAGCCGATAATGACCCCAACATCGCATAACTGTTCC
The DNA here is from genome assembly GCA_029821145.1 of Candidatus Zipacnadia bacterium. GTDB lineage: Bacteria > Armatimonadota > Zipacnadia > Zipacnadales > UBA11051 > UBA11051. The sequence continues at coordinate 4,339 of JALGTY010000090.1, read as the reverse complement.
ACTGCGTCGTAGGCCCAGTGGTCGAAGGGGACGGTCTCGGCCGGACCGCTCTGGCCCCACGAACCGGGGCAGACGATCAGTAGCAGCAGTGTACCCATGGCTACGGCCAGGCTAGCTTGTCTCATTTCTTGCTCCTATGTACCAGCCGCTCCCTGTGGTTATGACACATCGCATCGCCCCCAACTCGATGCAATCCCACAACTCCCAACGATGAATATACCTGAGATTGGCAATATAGTCAAGCTCTACTGCGTACTCGTGATAAATAATATCATGAAAAAAAAGAAGGGTCCCGATTGGGACCCTTCTTCTACACGTAGTCGGTAATACCTGCTCCTAGAAGCCGATTATCATACCGGCCTGGAGCAGTTGCAGGTCGCTTACGCCCGCTACACCTCCCTGGGTGGCGTAGGTGAACGTGACGGTAACGCCGTCTGCCAGCTCCTTGCTGGTGCTCAGAGCCCATAGCGTGTTGTAATTGGGGAGATTATCAACGTCATAGTAGCAGAAGGTGAACGGTGTGGAAGCGAAGCTGAAGTCGAGCTCGGCGCCGAGCACTTCGAGGCCGGACGCAGCCGGCACGTTGCGCAGCCAGCGCTCCCATGGGACACTACCCGCCATGGGGGTGCCCAACGTCTCGAAGTACGGGTTGACCAGCGAGTAGGCGGGATTATAGGTGAGGTCCACATCCGACCAGAAGCCAGACAAGACCCAACTCCCGCCACCGAGCAGTTGGGCACTGACCATGGTGGCTTTCGGAGTAGTCGCCGGCTTGATGCCAGCGGCGTTTTGAGTGAGACGAGCGTGCTCGATAACGACGCCGCGTCCCCAGATCGAGCCGGTGTAGTCGAGGCTGTAGCCTCGCGTTTCGCCAACACCGCTACCCAAGTAGTTGAGGCCGAACGCGCCACGAGCGCTGTCATAGGCGAGCCGCATGGCGACATAGCCGTCAGACGCCGGGGGCCCACCCATCCACCCGTAGCTTGCGCCACCGGCGAACAGGTCCATATCGAGCCTGCTGCCGAGGAGGTCGTTGGCCTGGCAGCGCCAGCCTTGCACGCTCTGGCGCTGGGTGTCAACTAACAGACCCGGGCCCATGCTCATATACTGCCGACCCACGGTGTGGGTGCCTCTGGGGAAGCCATCACGGGTGAACGTGATGTAGGCCTCGTCCAGCCAGACGGTCTCGGCTCCGATGTTGTCGACGAGGTCCCTGCCCAAGGCGTCGGTGGCCGAGGCGCTATCGCGCACTTTCAGCGCGAGGGTGCCGGCGAGTTCGTCGGTGATCTGGCCTTCGATACCTACGACGGCGGTCAGGTTGTCGTACTCGTAATCGAATTCAGTCTTGTTCGCCATACCGATTCGGTAGTCCAACCAGCCGAACACCTGCGGGCCTTCCATGGCCTTCTCTAGGTAGGTGACGCGGTCGCCGAGGTCATAGACATCGTCCTGCAGGTAGTCAACGTCCTGCCGCAGGTCGGCCAACTCGTCCTTAAACTCGTCTATGAGTTTGTTGACGATGGTGGCTATCTGAGCCTCGTCAATCGTCGCGTCTTTACCGGCGGGTCCTGCCGGGCCGGCGGGTCCTGCCGGGCCGGCCGGTCCAGCGGCTCCTGCCGCTCCTGCCGGGCCGGTGTCACCCTTCTCGCCCTTGTCGCCTTTTTCGCCGCCACCGATTACGTCCAGCAGCCGCGAGATGGCGATGGCGAACTCGTACCGAGTCATTGCCCGATCGCCCTTGAAGGTGCCATCGGGGTAACCGATGATAATGCCCCGATCAACCAGTTCCTGAACCGCATCATAGGCCCAGTGGTCAAACGGGACGGTCTGCGCCGGATTGGCCTGTGCAAAGCACGGCACTGCCAGCGCAACTAATGCCAATACTACTAACAGCTTCTTCATTGAAATGTCCTCCTTAGTGTTTGTGCGATTGAAAGCAGCCGCAACCTGCAAAATGGTTTCAGGCTACTTCCTCGGAGCGAGCATTGTACTATGAAGAAGCCCCTGCTTCAGAGTTTCCTATGTTTCCTCTACGGGGCAGTGCTTCGTGTCTGCTTCACTCCGGTTTCGACAGCCGCACTCCATGCACCCGGCCTGGAGGTCCCTCCCTTCTTGGCCGGTATCGGCACACGGGACTGCCGGATAGACAGCCAGCGCATTCCACGCCATGCTGTCTGCTACGACTCTAGCACGTAGTAGGCGCTATAGTCAAGACAATATGACACACTTCTCACCATAAAGTTTCTGTGTCTCAGGCCTCATTTCCATAAACGCGTAGCTCGGCCTGCCCTGAGCTTGTCGAAGGGCAGGTGAGAACGCGACAGCGTTCTCAGCTTCCAGCCCGAGGTCGTTCGGCCTCTGCATCCCCAGAATCCGCTGCCTTGTCGTTTTCCTCTTCCTCTTCATCTTCGACCCACACGCGACCAATGCCGCCGCAGTAGGAGCACCTGACCGTGGCCCACTGCTTGATGCTGCGGCCGGCGGCCTGCAAGCAGATACGGCAACTGCGCCCCCCGCTTTTCGTGCAAGTCTTGTTGCCACCACAATGTTCACATTCAACGAGCTTCTTGGCCATATCAATCACTTCCCGTCAGAGAAAAAACAAAATGAAAACGGAGACAGAGCATTTTCCGCTTACTCGCCCCCTGTTTCCTGTTGTAGAGTATGTAATTCGGGCAGCAGATCTTCGGGCTGTTGCCCGTACTGGCCGGCATTGAGCGCCCGCTTCCAGATCTCCAATGCCTCGGCCGGAGCCTGCCATACATGCGAGCCGTTCTCAGTGCTCAGTTCGAGTGCGGAGTTGATATTCGGCATTGCACCGGTGGCGATGGCGGGCAGCGCCGACACCGCCTGCCGTGCGCGGCCCAGCATATCATCTATCTGCGGCGCGACGCCTTCGCCAGGCTCCGGGCCTTCCACAGGCCCTTCGGCCTCGGAGATCAGCGCCCCCTCGATCATCGCTCGCAATGCGGCCACCGCGCGACCGTAATCATCTGCCGGACCGCTTGCCTCCAGAACCACCACCTGCCAGTCATGCCCTTCGTTCTCCCCGGTGCTGCCTACGGCCACCAGATAGTGATTACGCCTCGGCCCCAGCGCCGATGTCCCCTCCACCACCACCTGCAGACTCTCGGCGTCGCTGGCGACGATCAGACCCTTCAGTTCTTCAGGCTGCGACTGCTCGATGATTTGTGCGTCCTGCAATGAAACGCGCGTGTGGCGGTTCCAGTATTCCTCGACAAACCGCGCTGGCTCCAGCCGCGACAAGAGTACGTATCGCTGGCTGCTCAGGTCACCGAAGTAGCGGTCCAGCCTCTTCCAGCCCACAGCCTCCAGCAGCGTGGTCAACTGGCGGAACAGCGGCACCAGCGGCTGCTTCCAGCTAACGTAAAGCCTCTGGGGGCCCGGCTCGGCCGCCTCTACCGAAATCGCCCAGATGCCGTGCTGTTGCTCGACCCGGCCGCGCACTACCCAGCCCTCCGGCACAGGCAGCGACAGCGCCGGCCAATCCGGCATCTCCCACCGGTAGGACGGCGGCGCTCGCAGCGAATCGCGCACCCGCATCTCCTCAACCTTGACGGTGGCCAGCATTTTCACCAGCACGGGCCAGTCGCGTCCCGCGCGAGTCGGAGCCACGTAAAGCGCAGCGAGTAAAGCCGACTCCCCCTCCACGCTGCAGCTTCCCAGCACGTGCACTTGCCCTGAGGCAGTCCGTCCAGTACCCGAAAAGACCACCGACGAGCCGTCACCAGCTTCGCGGGTGGCCCGCGGGCGGAAGTCGAAGTTCTGCCCGGCAGACACCTGCCAGTGCTCCAGTGCTGTGCGGGCGACCTCGGCCCCGCTCATTGTGCTGCCCTGGCACACCAGTGGCCACACCAGCAGGCCGATGGCGCTCCTTGCCATGCCCTCCGGGTGCACCAGCCATTTGCCGTCAACCAGCTCGATCTCGTAATCGCGGGGAGCCTTGAGCTGCAGGTGCTCATTGGAGAGCAGGGGGAGCTCCTCAGCATCCGCTTCCAGCGCCGGTGAAGTTACATCGGCGTCATAGCGCGGCCGGACAACCGCCAGGACCGGCCCCACTGTCGGCTGATCCCGCTCGCCCCGATCACTGCCGCCTGGCCTGTCATTGTCGCGCGGCCTGTCATTGTCGCCTGGCCTATCATTGTCGCCCGGCCTATCATTGTCGCGTGGCCTGTCATTGTCGCCTGGCCTATCATTGTCGCCCGGCCTATCATTGTCGCGTGGCTCGGGCTTCCAGCCCGAGTCAACTTCCTCAGGTCCAGGCGTGAGAGGCGGGCCGCTTTCCGGCTTAGTTGGTCGAGCACCGAGCCGCAGATTC
>JALGTY010000554.1 GCA_029821145.1 Candidatus Zipacnadia bacterium | reverse complement strand
GGCCGCTTCTCTGGTTTGTCGCCGGTATCTTATGCCCTCTCCATTGCTGAGCGTGAGAATGTGCCTTATGTGCTTCTTCTGAACGACACCAGCATTCGGCTTCACCCCGTAAAAGACGGCGTAGGCGTCGCGCAGCGGGGCCGAGTAGACACTTTCCTGGAGCTCAACCTCGATCTACTACCCGCCGACAGTGCCGGCTACCTGTGGCTGTTGTGCTCAGCGGACGCTCTGGCGGAAGGCGGTAGTTTCGATGAGATCTTGGCGCGGGCCCGGGACCACGCCACAGGTATTGGATACCGATTGCGTGACCGGGTCTACCAGAAGGTCATTCCCAAGCTTGCTATGGCCATCTGGGAGGCCAGAGGCATCCGCGAGCCTACCAGTGATGACTTGGCCGAGACTTACGAGATGGCACTGTCTCTGCTGTTCCGCTTGTTGTTTATCGCCTACGCCGAGGACAAGGAGCTGCTGCCGTATCGAACCAATGACGCCTACCGCCGGCTCTCACTCAAGCGGAAGGCGCACGAATTGCATAAGATTCAGCGCGACCGCACTCCTGTCAGCGCCCGCACTTCTTATTGGGAGGAAATCCGCGCCCTATGGCATGCCATAGATAAAGGGCAGCCGGAATGGGGCGTACCGCAGTACAACGGGCATCTGTTCTCGCGCGACCCCAACATATCGCCGGTCGGCGCCAAGCTGGAAGACGTTACCCTGACCAACGATGTCTTCGTGCCTATTCTGACGCATTTGCTCATTGATGTTGCTCCGGTAGAAGGCATTGTCGGGCCAGTGGACTTCAGCGCCCTGGGTGTTCGCGAGTTCGGCACCATCTACGAAGGTCTGCTTGAGAACGAGATATCAATTGCTGACACTGACCTGACGGTGAGGAAGCAGAAGGCTGAAGAGGTCTACTGGCCGGTGGCGGATGCGGCTAAAGGCTCACCGATAGTCGTACGACAAGGAGAGGCGTACTTGCGCACCGCCTCGGGCACGCGTAAGGCTACCGGGTCCTATTACACGAAAGACTTTGCTGTACAGCATCTGCTTGACCACGCACTGGAGCCGGCTCTCGAAGCACACCGGGAGCGGCTCAACGGGCTCGATGATGACGAGGCCGCCGAGGCCTTCTTTGACTTCCGGGTGGCGGATATTGCGATGGGCTCGGGGCACTTTCTGGTGGCGGCAGTAGACCGCATTGAACGTCGCCTGTCGCAACACCTTTCCCAGCATCCCCTGCCCGGTGTTCGTGAGGAACTGAGCCGACTACGGAGTGCGGCGCAGGAGGCGCTGGGGCCGGCGCGTGAAGCCGTGGCCATTGAAGATTCCCAGCTCTTGCGCCGGCAAATCGCGCGCCGCTGCATATACGGCGTGGACATAAATCCCCTGGCGGTGCAACTGGCGCGGGTATCGTTGTGGATTCACACCTTTGTCCCCGGCTTGCCCCTGTCTTTCCTGGATCACAACCTGGTCGAAGGCAATTCCCTGGTTGGCATTGCTACCATTGAGGAAGCCCGCGAAGAGTTGGATAAGTATGCGCCCAATCTGTTCGCGGCGACCGCCGAGGAACTGTTAGGGGCCGCGCGGCAGCCGCTCGAGCGACTCGCCCACATCACGGATGCCGACGCCCGGGAGATTGCTGCCGCTCGTCGGGCACTAAGCGAGGCGCAGGAGGCGATTAAGCCTACACGTGCCCTGTTTGACGTCCTTACTGCTGCGCGGCTGGACGAAGAGCTATCAGAGAATCTGCAGACGGGCGGGGGTAAAGCCGACCTGCTCGGAAACTGGATGAATGAGCCACAGCAAATACTGGGTTCAGAGGAGTGGCGTCGTGCCCGTGAAACCATGGCCGAGCTGCCCCCATTTCACTTCCCCATAGCTTTCCCCGAGGTCTTCCTGCTCGAGGACGACAACGGCGGTTTTGACTGCATCCTGGGCAATCCGCCGTGGGAGAAGCCAAAGGAAGACGACCGGCGTTTCTGGGTGCGCCATTTCCCCGGTTACGGTAGCATGACCCAGCGTG
>JALGTY010000553.1 GCA_029821145.1 Candidatus Zipacnadia bacterium | reverse complement strand
CGTTGACAGCCCCGATACACTCGCCGGCCTGCGCTTCAGCTTCATGGAGGGCAAGCGCATCGCCGACGAATTCCGCCTTGCCACGCAGTGCGGTATCGGGCTGGGCCTCAGCGGCGCCCTGCAGATGTTCGGCCCCACCGAGCTTTGCATACACATGGTCGAAAACCCCGATCTGGTGGACACGTACCTGGCGGTGGAACATAAGGTCAACATGCGTCGCGCGGAGATAGCCATTGACCTGGGGATAGACATCCTGGGGCGCAACGGCTTCTATGAGACCTGCGACTTCTACAGTCCGGCGATGCTCGAGCGATTCCTGTTCGAGCGCCTGCAGGCCGAGACAAAAGCGGCCCACGACGCCGGCAAGGTCGTCCCCTACACGGTCAACACGGGGATTATGCCGATGTTAGATTATCTGCGGCGCTTGGACCTCGACTGCCTGCGTGTCATAGACATCGCCCACAAGGACCACGACCTTGAAGAAATTGTGGCCTCGCAAGAGGGGACGAAGAGCTTCTGGATCGGGCCATCGAGCGCGTACCATCTACAGAATCCGGACCCGGAGGTGACTCGCGAGGCGGTGCGGGAGTGCTTCCACGTCATCGGCAAGACGGGCCTGATTATTACGCCGTGCCCGTCTTTGCACAGCATCATGCCCTGGGAAAACGGCCTGGCGATGATAGACGAGTGGAAGAAGCTGAGGTAGTCAGTGTCATAAGTCCGCGCATCATTACGAAGGCGCCGTTGCCGTCGGAGGGGCCGGCCGAACGCAGTGAGACCGGCCCGTTGGCACCATGACGAGGAGGTGGGGCAATGAAGATCACATACGATGCAGAGGTTGACGCGCTCTACATCGGGTTTCGGAAAACAACAGTAACCACCAAGGAGCTGGGAGAGGGAATCGCGGTTGACTTAGACGCCGAAGGGCGCTTCGTTGGCATTGAGGTTCTGGATGCCACAGCACGCCTTGGTGACACGGAGCCTTTCCGTCAGATCACACTGGAGAACATCGCCCTCACTCGCCCCCCCACAGATGGCTACTCCGCGTGCTGTGTGGTCGCAGCCAGAATTACGTCACTCCACCTCATCCTCAGCGATGATGCGCTCAAGCTGCGCGATCAGCGGCGGGAGGTCCATGGTAACGGTGTCCCAAAGCATGTTCAGATCAATGATGTCGTAGCGAGAAACCAGGCGGTTCCGCACGCTCACGAGGTCGCCCCACGGTACGTCTGGGTAGCGCGCTTGGATGTCTGCATCAACCCGCCGCCCGGCCTCGTCTATCACTACCACGCATCGGGTCAATGCCAGGGCAAACATCCGCTCCTGCTGCAACTGGACCTGGCTCCGGCTGGCGGCCATATCCACGGCCTCGCGCGCATAGTCCAGCATGTGACGCAGGCGGACGAGAGGGTCACGGCGCGGCATATTCCACCTCCTGCGATCGGACAGGCGAGACGCCTATCCTACCTTTTCACTTCTCGTCACTGCCTTGCTCTATCGTCGCGGCGATGCGGGGAATTTCGGGGTTGGTGCTCACGCGGCGAGTGTCCAGTGCCACCTCGTCGCCGACCTGTGCCTCCACCTCCGTCACGTCCAGGCAGCACTGATCCATTGATATGCGGCCTATGATGGGGACCGCTTCACCGTGTAACTGCGCCCAGGGACCGTGTTTGGTGCGTCCGTGGCGGGTATGCCAACGGCGGATATGGTGGCCGATGGCGAATCTGAGGTTACGCGCCAGCGATACCGGTGCCACACCCAGTCCGTGCGCCAGTCCCACCGGCACCGTCGCGATCTTGGTTGTTCTGCGGGTGACGAACTCGCTACCGTAGCCGACCGGTGTTGCGGGCGGCAGCGTATGTATCGCCACGATATGGCTGCGCAGTTGAAAGGTCTTCTTCAGGTTCATGGTATCAGACGCAACTTCCGGCGGCTTCTGGCCGTAGAGCAGCGTCCCGATCCGCACCATGTCCAGATGCACTTCGGGTATCTGCAGGAACAGCACACTTGCCGCGCAGTGCAGGGCGATTCTGCCGGCTCCAGCGCCGACGATAGCCTCTCTGGCCAGGCTGGCGAAGGCCCTGGCAGAGGCCCCGGGGCGCAATATGTCTATGGGTTCGAGCATTGCTCCGGACTGGCCGGGACCGAAGTGAGTATAGACGCCGGTGACGCTAATCTGCGAGTACGGCGCAGCGGCTGCCAGCAGGTCTGGCAGCGAATTGTCCGATCCCAGCCGCCCCAGACCGGTATCAACATAGATGTGAATATCGGCGGCTCGCCCCAGCTTCTCGGCGGCTCTGGCGTAGGCGAGAATCTCATCAGACGCCACCACAGTTCCGGTCAGCCGGTGCTCGAGCTGCGCCTCCAGCTCATCGGGCAGCGCCGGCAGAAACACCAGTATCGGCAGTTCCAGGCCCGCCTGGCGCAGCCTGATGCCCTCTGCGACGGTACTCACACCCAGCCAGTTCGTTCCCGCCTCGGCAAAGGTCCTCGCCGCAAGCTGTAGCCCGTGGCCGTAAGCGTTGGCCTTGACCACCGCCATCAGACGGACTTTTTCGGCCATTCGCGTGCGCACGAGGCGCAGGTTATGCGCGAGAGCATTTGTATCAACCGCCACATAAGTTTGCGGTAACATCGGCTGGCGTCTCCTTCTCGCGGCACTGATTACAGTGACAATGAGCCTGACGCAGGCGCGGCGGCGATTTATGATGTAGCTATGCAGGTTGAGGCATAGTGGCTATTGTTCGGCCTTTTCAGGAGGGAGGGCTTCGCGGGCGGAGTTGCGCGCCTCGGCGTCGGGGTGATTCTCGGCGATAAACTGGAGCGCCCGCGTATTGTCTTGTTCCTTCAGGTTGGGAATCAGCTCGGTCAGGGCACTGGCAACAGTTGCGGCCACCGATTCCATGCCACTGGCCTGACTGATCTGCACCAACTCGTTGGCCCGGCCGGCCTCAGCCAGCCTGCGCACAGTGGGTTTGTGGTTGGCTATCTTCAGCGCCGCCATCCGGCGCGTCTCCTCCCATATCGAGCAGCAGGCAATAAGCAC